>JALZEZ010000295.1 GCA_030861775.1 Actinomycetota bacterium | reverse complement strand
GCCTCGCTACGCCGGCAGTCCTCGCTGCACTGCCGAGCATGGTCGATGACGAGCGCCTGCCGGCGGCCACCTCCCTCTACGGCGCCCTGACCGACGCGGGCCGCGCACTCGGCCCCGCGCTCGCGGCCCTCGGCCTATTGATCGCCAGCCCGGAGGCGGTGGCGGCGACCAACGGCGTGACCTTCTTCGTCTCGGCGGTCGTTCTGGCCACGCTGCGCTTCGGCGCCCGCCCCGCGGGTTCAGGCGAACGCGCGAGCCTCCTGCGCGAGGCGCGCGAGGGCATCAGCGCCACCGCGCGCATGCCCGGCATCCGTATCCTGATCGCCGCCTCCAGCGGGCTGCTGCTGTTCGGCGCGATGCTGAACGTGACCGAGCTGCTCGTGGCCGAGAACCTCGGCTCGGGCGACAGCGGCTACTCGATCCTGGTGGCCGCCGCGGGCGTCGGCTTCATCGTGGGCTCGCTGGCCGGCGCGGGCGGTGCGCCGATCGCGGACCTCAAGCGCCGCTACCTGGCCGGCATCCTGGTCATGGCAGTGGGCATCGCCATGTTCGGCGTGGCCCCCGTCTTCCCCGTGGCGCTGGCCGGCCTGGCCCTCACCGGGCTGGGCAACGGCCTGCTGCTCACGCACGAGCGGCTGATCTTCCAGAAGGTCGTGCCCGACCGTCTCCTGGGCCGGGCCTTCGCCCTGGCCGACACGGCCGGCTCGTGGGCGTTCGCGATCGCGTTCGTGTCGGCGGGGGCGCTCTTGGCGCAGCTCGGCACCGCGCCGCTGCTGCTCGGCTCGGCCGTCGCGGCCGGGATGATCTGGGCGCTCGCCTCGTACGCCCTGCGCTCCACGTGGGAGCTCGACCCGGAGCCGGTCTACGCGGTCAGCTCGAGCGCCGGCGCGGAGTTGCCGGCCAGCACGGCGCGCAGCGCGTCCGTGTAGCGGTCGTCGTCGGCGCCGGCCAGGTCGGCCTCGACGACGGTCACCAGCGCCTCGACCACGCGCGGCTCGAACTGCGAGCCGGAGTTCGTGCGCAGCTCGGCGATGGCGTTCTCGCGCGGCATCGCCTGGCGGTACGGGCGGTTGGTCGTCATCGCGCTGTAGGCGTCGCAGCAGAAGACGATCCGGGCGGCCATCGGGATCTCCTCGCCGGCCAGCCCGTCGGGGTAGCCGCGGCCGTCCCAGCGCTCGTGGCAGGAGCGCACGATCTGCCCGACCTTGGCCAGCCGGCCCCCGACCCGGTCGAGCAGCGCCTGGCCCTCGATCGTGTGGGTCTTCATGAGGTCGAACTCCTCGTCGGTGAGCTTGGCCGGCTTGTTCAGGATCTCGTTCGGGATCGCGATCTTGCCCACGTCGTGCAGCAGGGCGGCGATCTCGAGCTCCTGGCGCTGCTCGTAGCCGAGGCCCAGCTCGTCGGCCACCGCGGCCGCCAGCTCGACGACCGAGCGGCAGTGGCTCGCCGTGTAGTTGTCCTCGGCCTCGACCACGTCGGAGAGGACCATCACGGTCCCCCGGTAGGCCTGGTTGAGCTCGAGGGCGGCGGCGTAGCGCTCGCGCCGCTCGTTCGAGAAGAGCTGGATCAGCCAGAGGAAGGGAACGACGCCGGCCAGCGCGACCGGCTCGCTCTCGGCCGCGGCGGCGATGACGATCGCGAGCGGGGTGAGCGCGGCGTCGATCCGCAGGCCCTGGGCGGCGGACAGCGTGAAGATCTCGCGGGCCTTGAAGCCGTGGATCAGCGAGTCGTTGACCGCGACGACCGCGAAGCTCATCGTCACCTGGGCGGCCAGCGCGAGGGCGTAGACCGGGACGTGCGAGCTGTCGATCGAGCCGGGCGCGAGGGTGGCGATCACCGCGACCATCGCGATCGAGTGCCAGGCGTCGCCGACGAAGTAGAGCCAGCGGTCGACGTGCATGCGGCCGCGGAGGATGTCGGGCAGCCGCTCGAGGACGTAGGCGGCCGCGCACAGGACCGGGACGAGCGGCAGCGGTGCCAGCAGCAGCATCGGGATGAACGCGAGCTGGTCGATGCAGGCCTCGAGCGTGCCGACCTCGAAGCGGACGCGGCGGGCGAGCGCGAGCAGCGCGACCAGGGAGACGAGCAGGACGGGATCGGCCTCGCGGTTGAGCGGGACCGTCAGCGCGATGATGGTTGCCGCGAAGGCGAAGGTGAGCGCGATACCGGATGCCACGATCCGCTCTCGCGGAGGCATCGGCTGCTGTTCGCGTTCCCTCGCCTCACCGACCAGCTCAGCTACGTCCATGCGCGGACCTTTCTCGGCGCGCACGCGCGTAGGCGCATGAAGCCGCAGCTTTTGCAGACCTTTTCGTCCGCGAAGCCGTGCCCCTTCCGGACGCTTTAGACACCGCGGTAGGGGGATTTCGCGGGGATACACTGGCCGCGTGAAGGCCGCCGAGATCCGAGAGCGCTACCTGTCGTTCTTCGAGTCGCACGACCACCGGCGGATGCCATCCGGCTCGCTCGTCCCGCCGACCTACGACCCCTCGGTCCTCCTCACGACCGCCGGGATGCAGCCCTTCAAGCCCTTCTTCCGCGGGGAGGAGCGGCCGCCGCACGTCCGCCTCACGTCGTGCCAGAAGTGCTTCAGGACGACCGACATCGAGAACGTCGGGCTCACGGCTCGGCACCTGACGTTCTTCGAGATGCTCGGAAACTTCTCCTTCGGCGACTACTTCAAGCAAGGCGCCGTGCAGTTCGCCTGGGAGCTCTCGATCCAGGGCTTCGGGCTCGACCCCGAGTGCATCTGGGTCACCGTGTTCGGCGGCGACGACGAGCTGGGGCTGGGGCCGGACGAGGAGGCGATCGAGTGCTGGCGCGCGATCGGGCTGCCGGACGAGCGGATCGTCCACCTGGGGCGCGAGGACAACTTCTGGCAGGCAGGGCCGACCGGGCCGTGCGGCCCGTGCTCGGAGCTCTACTACGACCGCGGGCCGGACTTCGGGCCGGACTCCGACCGGCCGGGCGACGACACCGAGCGCGTCCTCGAGTACTGGAACCTGGTCTTCATGCAGTACGAGCTGCACGAGGACGGCTCGCTCACCCCGCTGCCCGAGCAGAACATCGACACAGGGCTCGGGCTCGACCGCACCGCGGCCATCCTCCAGGGCGTCCCGTCGGTGTACGAGAACGACCAGTTCGCGCCGCTGATCGAGCTCGGCCGGGAGCTGGCGGGGGTGCCCGATCCGTCGATGCGCGCGCTGCGCATCCTGGCCGACCACGGGCGCGGGATGACCTTCCTGCTCGCCGACGGGGTGGTCCCGTCGAACGAGGACCGCGGCTACATCCTGCGGCGGATCATGCGCCGCGCCGTGCAGCAGGGCCGCTCGATCGGGATCGAGGCCGACCTGCTCACGGCCCTCTGCAAGCGCACGATCGAGGTGATGGGCGAGGCGTATCCCGACTTGCGCGCGCGCTCGGACGAGATCCTGCGCTGGGCGGGCGCCGAGGAGGAGGCCTTCACCCGCACGCTGCGCCAGGGCGAGCGCCTGCTGGCGCAGGTGGTCGCCCAGGCCAAGGCGGAGGGCACCTCGTGGATACCGGCGGAGGAGGCCTTCAAGCTTCACGACACCTACGGCTTCCCGTACGAGCTGACGAAGGAGCTGCTCGCCGACGAGGGCCTGGCGGTGGACGACCAGGGCTTCGAGGAGCTGATGGAGCGGGCGCGCGAGGTGGCGCGGGGCGGCGCCGCCCGCAGCACCGAGGGCCGCCACGACGAGGTCTTCGAGGTCACGCGGGCGGCCGACTTCGAGACCCGCTTCGTCGGCTACGAGACGCTCGAGGCCGACACCGTCCTCGGCCTGCTCAAGCCCGCCTCCGACGACCGCCTCTTCGCGAAGCTCGCGGACAGCCCGTTCTACGCCGAGGGCGGCGGGCAGGTGGCCGACAGGGGGGTCGTCGAGACCCCCTCGGGCAGCGCCCGCGTGGACATGGTGTACCGGGTCGGTGACGACCAGGTCGTGCTCCTCCAGCCCGAGAACGGCCAGCCGCGCGAGGGCGACGCCGTGCGCGCGGTGGTGGACCGCGAGCGGCGCCTGGCGACGATGTGCAACCACACGGCCACGCACCTCCTGCACGCGGCGCTGCGGCAGCTCCTCGGCACGCACGTCCGGCAGGCGGGGTCGTACGTGGGGCCGGACAAGCTGCGCTTCGACTTCACGCACGGGGAGCGGCTGTCGGCGAAGGAGGCGGGCGCCGTCGAGGAGCTGGTCAACCGCTGGATCGTCGACAACATGCCCGTGCGCGCGGTCCACACCACGCGCGTGGAGGCCGAGGCGATGGGGGCGATGGCCCTGTTCGGCGAGAAGTACGGTGACTGGGTGCGGATGGTCGAGGTGGAGGAGGTCTCGCGCGAGCTGTGCGGCGGGACGCACGTTGCCCACACCGCGGAGGTGGGGCTGTTCGAGCTGGTCACCGAGACCTCGAGCGCGGCGAACGTCCGCCGGATCGAGGCCGTGACGGGGGCCGAGGGCGTGTCCGCCTTCCGCGGCCGGGCGCAGGAGATGCGCGAGCTGGCGGCGATGCTGCGCGTGCCGGAGCGCGAGGTGGTGACCGCGGTGCAGAAGCTGACCGAGCGGGTCAAGGAGCTGGAGCGCAAGCCGCGCGAGTCCGACCGCGAGGCGGCCGAGGGGCTGGTGGCCGGGGCGGAGGAGGTCGCCGGGGTGCGGCTCGTGGCGCAGGTCGTCGACGCGCCGGACGCGAAGGCTCTGCTGGCGCTCTCCGACCAGGTGCGCCAGACGCTCGGCGACAGCGCGGTGGTGCTGGGGACGGCCGTCGACGGCCGCGTGCACCTGGTGGCGAACGTGGCCCCGGCGGTGGTGGAGCGCGGCGTGAAGGCCGGCGAGGTGATCCGCGAGGCGGCCCAGGTGGCCGGCGGCGGCGGGGGCGGCCGCGACACGATGGCCCAGGCCGGCGGCCGCGATCCGCAGAAGCTGCCGGACGCGCTGCAGGCGGG
>JALZEZ010000294.1 GCA_030861775.1 Actinomycetota bacterium | reverse complement strand
CGCTGGGGGCGGGGGAGCGCGTCACGCTGCGCGTGGAGCTGGGCGAGCCCGGCCGCTACCGCTGGTACTGCCCGGTGGACGGCCACGCCCGGCGCGGCATGCGCGGGACGATCACGGTCGCGCGCGGCTAGGCCGCGGTCTGGTCGGCCCAGTCGCGCACGAGCCGCGCGTAGTGGCCGCCGGCCTCGACCAGCTCGTCGTGCGTGCCCTGCTCCACCACGCGGCCGTGCTCCAGCACCACGATCCGGGCGGCGCCGCGGATGGTCGACAGCCGGTGGGCGATCACGATCGCTGTCCGTCCCGCCAGCAGCCGCCGCAGCCCCTGCTCGATGCGGGCCTCGGTGCGCACGTCGACGTTCGACGTGGCCTCGTCGAGGATCAGGATGCGCGGGTCGGCGATCGCCGCCCGGGCGAAGGCCACGAGCTGGCGCTGCCCGGCCGACAGGTGCCCGCCGCGCTCGCCGACCTCGGTGTCGTAGCCGTCGGGCAGCCGCTCCACGAACTCGTGCGCGCGCACGGCCCGGGCCGCGGCCTCGATCTCCTCGCGGGTGGCGTCGGGGCGGCCGAAGGCGATGTTCTCGGCCACCGTCCCGCTGAACAGGAAGCCCTCCTGCGGCACCACGCCGAGCTGTGAGCGCAGCGAGCGCTCGGTCACGTCGCGGAGGTCGTGCCCGTCGACCAGCACGCGGCCGGAGGTGGGGTCGTGGAAGCGGGCCACGAGCTTGGCCAGGGTGGACTTGCCGGCGCCGGTGGCGCCCACCAGCGCCACCGTCTGGCCGGGCGGCACGTGCAGGTCCACCCCGTCGAGGGCGCGGGTGGCCTCGTCGCCGGGGTCGTACTGGAACGAGACGTCCTCGAACCTGATCTCGCCGCGGATCGGCGGCAGCACGACCGCGTCCGCGCTCTCCACCATCTCCGGTTCCTCGTCGAGCAGCTCGAAGATCTTGTCGAGCGCGGCCATCCCGGACTGGTAGGTCGTGTAGAGCTGCGAGAGCTGCTGGATCGGGTCGAAGAAGCTCTGGAGGTAGAAGACGAACGAGGCCAGCACGCCGATCGTGACCGCGCCCTCCACCACCTGATTGCCGCCGTAGAGCAGGATCGCCGCCGTGGCCACCGCCGAGATCAGCTCCACCGAGGGGAAGTAGGCCGCGTTCAGGTAGACGGTCTTCATGTTCGCGTCGCGGTTGTCGTCGTTCAGCTCGGCGAAGCGGCGCTCGTGGCGGCGCTCCTGCCCGAACGTGCGCACGACGCGGACGCCCGAGAGCGTCTCCTGGAGGTAGGCGGTCACGTAGGCCACGGTCTCGCGCGTGAGCCGGTACGCGCCGGCCGAGGCGATCCGGAACGCCAGGCTCGCCGCGGCGAGCACGGGGAAGACGGCGAACGTGACGAGCGCGAGGCCGGGATCGAGGAACAGCAGGATCCCCGCGATGCCGACCAGCGTCAGCGTGGAGGAGAACAGCGTGACCATGCCGTCGGTGACGAGCTGGTCGAGGGCCTGTACGTCGTTGGTGATCCGCGAGATCAGCACGCCGGTCTTGCGGCGGGAGTAGAAGCCGATCGACATGCGCTCGAGGTGGCGGAAGATCTGGAGCCGCAGGTCCTGGAGCGCGCGCTGGCCGACCCAGTTCACCAGGTAGGTCTGCGCGTACGTGGCCGCCCAGTTCAGCACGGCCGCGGCCACGAAGATCACGACGAGCAGCTCGAGCATCCCCACGTCCTGCTTGCGGATGCCGTCGTCGATCGCCCGGCCGGCGAGGTACGGCGGCACCAGCGCCGCGCCGGTCGCGATCAGCATCGCCACGAACGTGAGCGCCACGCGGCCGCGGTACGGGCGCAGCAGGCGGACGAGGCCCGCGAGCCGCTGGGCGCGCTCGTCGCGGGTGGGGCCGCGGTAGCGGGGCTCGCGACTCACAGCTTCGCCATCCCCAGAGTCAGGAAGACGCGGTCGGGCATCCCGCGCTCGACGATCTCCCGGTACAGCGGCGAGCTCTCGACCAGCTCCTCGTGCGGGCCGCGCGCCGCCACCGCGCCGTCCTCGAGCACCACGACCTCGTCCGCGAGCGCGATCGTGGACAGGCGGTGGGCGATCACGAACGTGGTCCGGTCGCGCATCAGCTCGCGCAGCGCGCGCTTGATCTCGGCCTCGGTGGTGGCGTCCACGCTGGAGGTGGCGTCGTCGAGGATCAGGATGCGCGGGTCCTTGATGATCGCCCGGGCGATCGCCACCCGCTGGCGCTGGCCGCCGGAGAGGGTCAGGCCGCGCTCGCCCACGCGCGTCTCGTAACCGTCCGGCAGGCCGGCGATGAAGTCGTGGATGCCGGCGCGGGTCGCCGCCCGCTCGACCTCCTCGTCGCTCGCGTCCGGACGGGCGTAGGCGATGTTCTCGCGGATCGAGGCCGAGAACAGGAACGGCTCGTCCGACACGAGCCCGACCTCGCTGCGCAGCGACTCGAGGTCCACCTCGCGCAGGTCGGCGCCGTCCACCAGCACGGTGCCCTCGTCGGGGTCGTAGAGCCGCGGCAGCAGCGAGACCAGCGTGGTCTTGCCCGACCCGGTGGCGCCGACGATCGCGACGGTGCGGCCGGGCGGCACATCGAGGTCGATCCCGCTGAGCACCTGCGGGCCGGTCTCGTACGCGAACGAGACGCCGCGCAGCTCGACCCGGCCCTCGCCCTCGGGCAGCGGCGGGGCGTCCGGCGGGGAGGACATGCGCGACGGGCGGTCGAGCAGCTCGAACACGCGCGCGCCGGACGCGACCGCGCGCTGCGCCATCCCCAGCGCGATGCCGAGCATCCGCACCGGGCCGATCAGCATCAGCACGTAGCCGTAGAAGGCGACGAACTCGCCGACCGTGATCGTGCCGTCGATGGCCTGGTGCCCGCCGACCAGGAGCAGCCCGGCGAGCCCGAGCTGCGGCAGGAAGCCGATGAACGGGTTGTAGAACGCGCGCAGCCGGGTGGAGACCATCGACTGCTCGAAGACCCGCGCGACCGCGCGCCGGAAGCGCGCGAGCTGGCGCTCCTCGCGGGCGAACGCCTTGACCAGGCGGATGCCCGAGATGCTCTCCTCGGCCTCGGCCGTGAGCTCCGCGATCCGCTGCTGGACCTCCTGGCTGGCCGGCCGGTTGCGCGCGCCGTAGCGATAGGCGGCCACGAACACGAACGGGGCGGGGGCGAGCGCGATGGCGGCGAGGCCGGCGTTCGTGGCCAGCATCACCGCGGACGCCACCAGGATCGTGACCGCGGACTGGCCGATGAAGATCAGCCCGTAGCCGAGGAAGAAGCGGACCGACTGGAGGTCCACCGTCGCGCGCGACATGAGCTGCCCGGTCTGCTGCTCGTCGAAGAAGGCGACCTCGAGCGACTGGAGGTGGGCGTAGACGCGGTTGCGCAGGTCGTACTCGACGCCGAGCGACACCCTGCCCGCGACCACGCGCCGGGCCACGCTGAAGGCCAGCCTCAGCAGGCCGGCGGCGACGATCGCCAGAGCGAGCGGCCACAGGTGGGTCTCGCCCTCGCGGATGTCGTCCACGGTGCGGCCGACGAGGAACGGGATCCCGACCCCCGCCACCATGGCCACGGCGGCGAGCGCGAACGAGACGACCACCGCGCGGCGGTAGGGGCGCAGGAAGCCGAGCAGGCGGACGAAGGTCTTCACGTCCGCCTTACTTTACTTAATGAAGTACGGCTAGTACCCGGCGGCCGCGACGAGGTGGCCGAAGTGCTTCCCGCTGACCGGGCGCAGGGGGTCGCCGTGGAACCCGTTCGCGCTGGTGGCCGCCGCCGCCGCGTCGGAGCGCAGCTTCGCGATCACGCCGCTCGGGCTCAGCCCCGCGCACGGGCCGGCGGCGCCGCCGTTGCCCAGGCACAGCGCCACGGCGCCGGCCACGTGGGGCGCCGCCTGGCTCGTTCCGGTGTAGACCGAGAGCCCGCCGCCCCTGGCGCTGGACTGCACGCACGTGCCGGGCGCGGCGACCGTGTGGGCCTGGTCGGCGCTCGACACCGCGTAGTTCGAGTAGGTCGCGTGGTGGTCGTCCTTCTCGCCGGAAGAGCACGTGCGCCACGCGCCGCCGCCGCCCGCGAGCCCGTTCGAGTCGTTCATCGCGGTGACGGTCAGGACCTCGGGGTAGGCCGCCGGGACGGTCTTGGCGAAGGCGGCCTTGGAGTTGCCGGCGGAGGCCACGTAGCTCACCCCGGCCACGACCGAGCGGCAGATCGCGCGGTGGTAGGGGTCGTTGTTCGTGTAGCCGCAGTTGTTGTCGTTCGCGCCGCTCCCGGCGATGCTCATGTTCGCCACCTTGATGCCGAGCGCTGCCGCGTTCGCGGTCACCCAGTCGATCCCGCAGAGGATCTGCGACAGGGTCCCCGACTTCTTCGAGTTCAGGACCTTGACCGAGTAGATCCGCGTGCCCGGCGCGACGCCCACCACGCGCGCGCCGTTGTTGCGGGCGGCGATGATCCCCGCCACGTTCGTGCCGTGCCCGTTGTCGTCGGACGCGGAGGCGGTGGTGGAGATGCAGTTGCGGCCGCCGGCGACGTCGAGGTCGGCGTTGACCAGGTCCACGCCCGTGTCGAGCACGGCCACGGCGCCGTTGGCCGCCTGGTGCACGGTGGCCGGCGTGGCCGCCCCGATGCGCCTCACGCCCGCGGGCAGGGTCTCGCCCGGGAGCATCGTCGCCGTGCCCGACGCCGTGAAGGTCCGGTCGGCGGCCACGTAGTCCACCAGCGGATCGGCCTCGAGCGCGCTGCGCTGCGTCCACGTGAGCCGGGCGGCGAAGCCGGCCAGCGCGTTGCGGTAGCGGAAGGTGGCACGGAACCCGAGCCGCCCCTCGAGGACGGAGGTGGCGCCGGCGACGTCCACCCCCGGCTCGAGCACGACCACGTACGGGGCCGCCGTCGGGCCCGCCGAGGCCGGCGCCGCGGCGAGCGCGGAGAGCGCGAGCGCCAGCACGGCCGCGCCCGCGACGC
>JALZEZ010000293.1 GCA_030861775.1 Actinomycetota bacterium | reverse complement strand
CCGCTGCGGCGACGTCCAGACGCGCCCGTGGTGCGACACGAGCCTGTCGCCGGACGCGCGCGCCGAGCTGCTGCTCCAGGCCCTCACCCCGGACGAGCGGATCGGCCTGCTGGCCGGCGACGAGCTGACCGGCGTGGCGGGTCGCGAGGGCTCGCACACCGGCACGAGCAACGGCGTCCCGCGCGTCGGCATGCCGCCGATCTACTTCTCCGACGGCCCGGTCGGGACGCGGCAGGGCAAGGCGACCGGCATGCCGTCGCCGATGTCTCTGGCGGCGTCGTTCGACCCCGAGCTCGCGAAGCGGCACGCCGCCGTGGTCGGCGACGAGGTCAAGAAGAAGGGCAACGACGTCGTCTACGCGCCGGCGATGAACATGCAGCGCACGCCGCTGAACGGGCGGACGTTCGAGTACTTCGGCGAGGACCCGTTCCTCGCGGGGCGGATCGCGGTCGGCTGGACCAAGGGCGTCCAGGCGGAGGGCGTGATCGCCAACGCGAAGCACTTCGCGGTGAACAACCAGGAGGGCCAGGGACCGGTGCAGGCCGTCGTCTCGCCGGCCGCGGGCTCGCGGTTCACGGTCGACGCGCGTCTCGACGAGCGCACGCTGCGCGAGATCTACCTGCCGCAGTTCGAGGCGGCCGTCAAGGAGGGCGGCGCCGGCTCGGTGATGTGCTCGTACCCGCGCGTGAACGGGCAGTACGCGTGCGAGAACAACCACCTGCTCGAGGACATCCTCAAGGGCGACTGGGACTTCAAGGGCTTCGTCCTGACCGACTACGGGGCCGCGAAGAGCACGAACAACTCGCTGAACAACGGGCTCGACCTCGACATCTGGCCGGCGATCGCCTACCAGCCGCCGCTCGTCACCGCGGCCGTGGCGTCCAACCAGGTGAGCATGGCGACGGTCGACGAGCACGTGCGGCGCCAGCTCCGCACGCTCTTCGCGTTCGGCTTCTTCGACCGCGACGCCTACGTCGACGACACGAGCAGCATCGACCAGGAGGGCCACCACGCCGCGGCGGCGGACGTGGAGCAGCAGGGCATCGTGCTGCTGCGCAACGAGGGCGGCATCCTGCCGCTGGACGCGGGCGGGCTGCGGAAGGTCGCGGTGGTCGGGCCGGAGGCGGACCGGATCAAGGACGGCGGCGGCTCCTCGGCGATCGACGAGTTCAAGCTCACCACGCCGCGGCAGGCGATCGAAGCGAAGCTCGGGGCGGACCGGGTCGCATACGCCGACGGCAGGGACCGCGAGGCGGCGGCCGCCGCGGCCAGGGAGTCCGACGTCGCGATCGTCGTCGTCGGCGACCAGATGACCGAGGGCGCCGACAAGGCGTGCATGGGGCTCAACTGCTCGCAGTCGGACGGGATCGACCGCGACGCGCTGATCGAAGCCGTCGCCGCGGCGCAGCCGAACACGATCGTGCTGCTCCAGACCGGCGGGCCGGTCCTGACGCCGTGGCGCGAGCGGGTCAGGGCGCTCGTGGAGGCGTGGTTCCCCGGCCAGAACGGCGGCACGGCGATGGCGCGCGTGCTCTTCGGCGACACCGAGCCCACCGGGCGCCTGCCGACGACCTTCCCGCTGCGCGAGGAGGACCTGCCCACGTCCGGCGACCCCGAGGCCTATCCCGGCGTGGCCGAGACCGTCCGGTACAAGGAGGGCGTCCTCATCGGCTACCGCTGGTTCGACGAGAGGCAGCTCGGCGTCGCCTATCCGTTCGGCTTCGGGCTCGCCTACACGACCTTCGCCTTCTCCGGCCTGCGGCTCGAGCCGGGGCCGGGCGGCGAGGTGCGGGTCAGCGCCGTCGTGCGCAACAGCGGCCGCCGGGCCGGCGCCGCCGTTCCCCAGCTCTACGTCGGCATGCCCGAGCCGAGCGCGGCGCTCGTGCAGCCTCCGTGGCAGCTCAAGGGCTTCGGCAAGGTGCGCCTCGAGCCCGGGCGGTCGCGGCGCGTGACCTTCACGCTCGACGAGCGCGCGTTCTCCTACTGGGCGGGATCGGGCTGGCGCGTGGCCCCGGGGTGCTACCGCATCGGGGTGGGCGCCCACTCGCGCGACCTGCCGCTCCAGGGCGTCGTGGGCCGCGGCGCGGAGTGCGGCGGCGCGCTACAGCTCCCGCGCTCGGCGGGCTCGTGCGCGAGCAGGCGCCCCGTCACGATCACACTGCCGCGTACCTTGCGGCGCGCGGCCAAGGTCACCTACGCCGGCCGCCGCGCGAAGGTGTTCCGGCGGGGCGGGCGCCTGCGGGCGCGCGTGGACCTGCGCGGGCTCAGGGCCGGTCGCGTCACCGTCCGGATCACCGGGCGGACCGCCGGCGGAGGCGCCGTGCGCCAGACGCGCGTGTTCCGCATCTGCTCGTGCACGACCGAGCGCGTCATCACGATCACGCTGCCGCGGACGTTGCGGCGCGCGGCCGCGGTCACCTACGCCGGGCGGCGCGCGACGGTGTTCCGCAGGCGCGGGCGCCTGAAGGCTCGCATCGACCTGCGCGGAGTCGAGTCCCGGCGCGTGACCGTGCGGATCACCGGGCGGACCGCGGCCGGGCGCCGCGTGCGCCAGACGCGCGAGCTCCGCATCTGCGCCGCGAACGCGCGCCGATGAGTATCGCCCGCCGCACGGGTCTTACCTACGACCACCTCGAGGAGGGCATACCGTGATGAAGACCCCGCCGATCGTCTCGCCGCAGGAGTGGGAGACCGCCCGCGACGAGCTGCTGACCAAGGAGAAGGAGCTCACCCGCGCCCGCGACGCGCTGGCCGCCGAGCGCCGCCGGATGCCGTGGATGGCGGTGGAGAAGGAGTACGGCTTCGAGGGCCCCGACGGCCCCGCGAGCCTGCTCGACCTGTTCGACGGGCGCCGGCAGCTCATCGTCTACCGCTTCTTCTACGACCCCGGCATGGAGAGCTTCCCCGAGGCCGGCTGTCCCGGCTGCTCGTTCCTCGCCGACCAGGTGGCGCACCTCGCGCACCTGAACGCCCGCGACACGACGCTCGTCTTCGTCTCGCGCGCCCCGCAGGCGGACATCGAGCGCTGGAAGGCGCGGATGGGCTGGGACATCCCGTGGTTCACGATCACCGGCGACTTCGACGCGGACTTCGGCGTCGGCGAGTGGCACGGCACGAACGCCTTCATCCGCGACGGCGACTCGGTCTACCGCACCTACTTCGTGAACGAGCGCGGCGACGAGGCGATGGGCAGCACCTGGAGCTACCTCGACATCACGGCGCTCGGGCGCCAGGAGGAGTGGGAGGACTCGCCCGAGGGCTACCCGCAGACGCCCCCGTACGAGTGGTGGAACCTGCACGACGAGTACGAGGGGTGAGCCGGGCCGTCGAGGACTCCAACCGCCGGATGCTGCGCGCCCGGGACGCGATGGACCGCGACTTCGCGAAGCCGCTCGACATCCCGACCCTGGCGCGCATCGCCTACGTGTCGGAGGCGCACTTCATCCGGGTCTTCCGGGCGACCTTCGGCGAGACGCCGCACCGCTACCTCCAGCGCCGCCGGATCGAGCGGGCGATGGCGCTGCTCCGGGAGACCGATCGCAGCGTGACCGAGATCAGCCTCGACGTGGGGTTCTCGAGCCTGGGGACCTTCACCCGCACGTTCACGGAGATCGTCGGCGACCCGCCGACGACCTATCGCTGGCGGGCCGCCGACCTCAGCGCGGTCCCGGCGTGCTTCGCGAAGGCGTGGACGCGACCGAGCAGTTTCGGAGAAGCGAGGAGGGGACGCGCGGGTTAGCCTCGCCGCCATGCCAAACAAGATCACACATACACAGGTCTACGTCCTCGACCAGGACGAGGCGCTCGACTTCTACGTGGACAAGCTCGGCTTCGAGGTGAACACCGACGCCGACCTCGGCTTCATGCGGTGGCTGACCGTGAACTTCCCCGGCCGGCCGGACCAGCAGCTCCTGCTCGAGAAGCCCGGGCCGCCGGCGCACGACGACGCGACCGCCGAGCAGGTCCGCGAGCTGGTGACCAAGGGCGCGCTGGGGATGGCGGCCATCATCGCGGTGGACGACATCCACGCGACCTACGCGGACCTGGTGGCCAAGGGCGTCGAGTTCACCGAGGAGCCGACCGAGCGCTTCTACGGCACCGACTGCGGATTGCGCGACCCCTTCGGCAACCACCTGCGGATCGGCACGCCGAAGGAGGGCCCGATCGAGATCCCCGCCGGTGGCTGAGCCAGTGCCTCCGGCCGTGCGCGCGGCCGGGCTCGTGAAGCACTACGACGGCCGCGAGGGGAAGGTGGAGGCCGTCCGCGGCGTGGACCTCGAGGTCCGCACGGGCGAGATCTTCGGCTTCCTCGGGCCGAACGGGGCGGGCAAGTCCACGACGGTTCGCATGCTCACCACGCTGCTGTCGATCACCGGCGGCGTGGCGGAGGTCGCCGGCGCCGACGTGGTCGGCGCCCCGGACGAGGTCCGCCGGCGGATCGGCGTCGCGCTTCAGGAGGCCGGCCTCGACCCGCGCCAGACGGGTCGCGAGCTGCTGGTCATGCACGGCCGCCTGTTCGGGCTCGGCGCGGCCCGGGCCAGGGAGCGCGCGGACGAGCTGCTGGCGCTGGTCGAGCTCGAGGACGCCGCCGGCCGCGCTCGGTGTGGTCATGCTCGTGCTCAAAGTGCGGATGATCCGGTCGTACGACTAGCGGCGGCCGCGGGGTCGTAAATTGCCCCCGTGGCTCAGATGACGCCCCAGGCACGGGCGATGGCTCTGGGACTGCGGGCTCTCCGGGGCGTCGCGGGGTCGGACCTGATCGACCGGGTCGGATTGCGCGGCCCGGCCGAGCGGCTCGTGGCCCGCGCCTCGGCCGACGGGTTCCGGGCCGCCGGTGCCGCCGCGCGCACGTTCACGGCCGCCACTCACCTGGCACGGCCGGCGCGGCCGAAGAAGGCGTCCGGCGGCGACCTGTTCGACATCATCCCGACGGACGAGCAGGCGATGCTGTCGGAGGCGTTCGGCGAC
>JALZEZ010000588.1 GCA_030861775.1 Actinomycetota bacterium | reverse complement strand
CTCCAGCACCACGTTCATGGTGCGCTCGGCGAGCGCGCCCTCGCGCCGCCGCTCCTGCGCCGCCTCGGCGGCGTCGATGCAGGCCTGCGCGTACTCCGTGTCCTCCAGCCCGGCCGCGTTCAGCCGCACGTTGAGCTCGGCCGCGATCCCGGCCGCGGCGGCCAGCTCCGCCCCCACGGCGGCATCGCTGATCAGGTAGGGGTTGCCCTTCTCGGCCGCCTCGAGCGCCAGCTCCTGCACCTCGGCGCAGCAGGCGGCCACCCGCATCGGCACCTCGGTGCTCTCGCGCAGCGCGGCCTGGAGCGCGGTGTGCCGCTCGGCCCGCTCGTCGTCGCTCTCCTTGGGCATCGACGACGCCCGCCCGTAGCTGCCGTACGCGGCGATGTCGGCGTCCACCGCCTGCTGGAGCTCGGACCGCAGCGCCTCGCAGCGCTCCAGCACCCGCCGCATGTCGGCGTCCACGTCGGCGTACTTCTCGCGCCCGACCGTGAACTGGCAGACCATGCTCACGAGCCCCGCGCCGAGCGCGCCGGCGAGCGCGGCGGCGCTGCCCCCGCCGGGGGTCGGCTCCTTCGAGGCGAGCCCGTCGAGGAACTCGCGGACGGTCGAATCGATCGCTGACGCCATCAGGCGCCGCTTATATCAGGGGTGGCGGATCGCCCCCATGGCGCCCTCTGCCATGAGCGCCGGCCGGTCAGGCCAGCCGGCCCGCAGCAGCGGGGTCGTGTCGGCGGCCGGGCGCGGGCGCCCGAACCAGAACCCCTGGGCCCGCTCGCAGCCGAGCTCGCGCAGGCACTCGGCCTGGCGCGCGGTCTCGACCCCCTCGGCGATCACGCCCAGGTCGAGCGTCCGGGCCATGCCGATGACGGCCTCGACGATGGCCGAGTCCTCGGCCTCCCGCCCCAGCCCGTCCACGAACGTCCGGTCGATCTTCAGCAGGTCCACCGGGAAGCGCTTCAGGTAGCTGAGCGACGAGTAGCCCGTGCCGAAGTCGTCGAGCATCAGCGTCACGCCCAGCCGCTTGAGCGACTGGAGCGTGTTCCAGGGCGAGTCGGCCTCGCTGATCAGCACGTTCTCGGTGATCTCCAGCCCGAGCCGCGCCGGCTCGAGCCCGCTCTCCTCCAGCACACGCGCGACCGTCGGCACCAGCTCGGCGTGGGCCACCTGCCGCGGCGAGAGGTTCACCGACACGACCGGCGCCCCGCCGCCCAGCTCCTGCTCCCAGAGGACGGCCTGGCGGCAGACCTCCTCCAGCATCCAGCGCCCCAGCGCGACGATCAGCCCGGTGTCCTCGGCGATCGGGATGAACTCGAGCGGCGTGACCGGCCCGAGCCCGGCGTTCTGCCAGCGCATGAGCGCCTCGAGGCCGACCACCGAGCCGTCCTCCATCGACACGACCGGCTGGTAGTAGACGGCCAGCTCCTCGCGCTCGATCGCCCCGCGCATGGCGGTCTCGAGGCGCAGCCGCCCGAGCGCGCGCTCGCGCATCGCGTCGTCGAACAGCTCGCAGTTCGCGCGGCCGCGCTCCTTGGCCCGGTACATCGCGGCGTCGGCGTCGCGCATCGCGTCCTCGGGCGTGGCGTAGCGGCCGTTGGCCAGCGCCACGCCGATGCTCGCCGACAGGAAGTGCTCCTCGCCGTCCACGTCGAACGGAGCCGCCAGCGCCTGCTGGAGCCGCTGGGCGGCCGCGAGCGCGTCGCGCCCGTCCGCCACCTCCTCGCACAGCACCACGAACTCGTCGCCGCCGAAGCGCGCCACCGTGTCCGTGGGCCGCACGGCCTGCGCCAGCCGCGGCGCGACCGCGCGCAGCAGCCGGTCGCCGCGCTCGTGGCCGAGGCTGTCGTTGATCAGCTTGAAGTTGTCGATGTCGAGGAACATCACCGCCGCGCTGGAGCTGCCGAGCTCGCGCCGGGCGAAGACGTGGGCGAGGCGATTGAGGAACAGGGTCCGGTTGGGCAGGCCGGTGAGCGGGTCGTGGAGCGCGTTGTGCCGGATGGACTCCTCGGAGCGCCAGCGCTCGATCGCCGCGGCGAGCACGTGCGCCACCGACTGCATGAACAGCACCTCGTCCTGCGACATCGTGCGCCGCGCGAGGCTGTGGCCGGCCAGCACCCCGTACGGGCGGCGGGGGCCGGGGATCGTCACCCCGGCGCTGCTCGCCACGTCCCCGCCCGCGGTCGGCGCGGGGGCCGCGAAGCGCCGCTCGGCCGCGTAGTCGGGCACGAC
>JALZEZ010000292.1 GCA_030861775.1 Actinomycetota bacterium | reverse complement strand
GTCCGGCGCGGTGAGCTCCGGCGCGGCCAGGATGCCCAGCCGCGTGCGGCGCAGGAGCACGTCGCCGACGCTCGCGGCCTGCTCGTAGCGCGCCGCGAACGGCGCCTCGACCAGCAGGTCGGGCAGCTCCGGCACGACCCGCCGGCCGAGCTCCGGGCGCTCGTCCAGCATCGCGAGCACCATCTCCGCCGCGTGCCCGTAGCGGCCCGCGAGCAGCGCCAGCGACCCGTCGTCCACGCCGTCGGGGCCGGTCAGGTCCTCGGTCGGCTCGCCCAGCGGGATCTCGTGCGTGCGGCAGGGGGCCTCGCGCCCCTCGCGCTCCACGATCCGGTCCACGGCCAGCTTCGCCATCCGCCGCCAGGTGGTGAGCTTGCCGCCGGTGATCGTGACCAGGCCCGAGCGGGTCTCGAACAGCTCGGCCCGGCGCGAGATGTCCACCGACTTCTTCGAGTCCCCGGTGGAGATCAGCGGGCGCACGCCGGCGTAGGCGCCGCTCAGGTCGGAGCGGTCCAGCGAGAGCGCGAAGAAGTCGTTGCAGGCCTCGAGCAGGTACTCGACGTCGGCGTCGTCGGTGGGGATGTGGTCGAGCTCGCCCTCGTAGTCGTTGTCGGTGGTGCCGATCAGGGCCCGCCCGAGCCAGGGCAGGGCGAAGATCGTCCGCCCGCCGCCGGCGGGCACGATCGCCCCGGCCTCGAGCGGCAGCTTGTCCCTCGGCAGCGTGATGTGCGTGCCGCGGCTGGGCCGGATCTGCGGGATCTCGGCCGCGTCGCGCACCTCCTCGGAGCGGATCGTGTCCGCCCAGACGCCGGTGGCGTTGACCACGTTGTCGGCGTGGATCTCGACCTCGCGGCCCCCGAGCTCGTCGCGGCAGCGCACCCCGGCCGCGCGTCCGTTCTCCTCGATCAGCTCAAGCACCGAGCAGCGGTTCGCCATCACCGCGCCGAAGCGCTCGGCCTCGCCGAGCACGGTGAGCACCAGGCGCACGTCGTCGGTCTGGCAGTCGTAGAAGAGGTAGGCCGAGGTGGGCTCGCGCTCGGACAGCGCCGGGAGCAGCCGGCGCACCTCGTCCGCGTCGATCACGTGGTGGCGCTCCGGGCTCCACTCCTCGAGCGGCGGGGCCGGGCGGCGGCGGCGCAGGCTGGGCAGGCGCACACGCTCGTTGGCCATCACGTCGTAGAGGTTCAGGCCGGCGCCCATGACGCGGTCGGGGTGCCTGCCCTCGAAGGCCGGGATCAGCAGCGCGAGCGGGTGGACCAGGTGCGGGGCCAGGTTCACCATCAGCGCCCGCTCGAGCAGCGCCTCCCGCACCAGGCCGAGGTCGAAGTTCTGGAGGTAGCGCAGGCCGCCGTGCACGAGCTTCGAGGAGCGGCTGGAGGTGCCGGAGGCGTAGTCGGCGCGCTCGACGAGGGCGACGCTGTAGCCGCGGGTGGCCGCGTCGAGCGCCACGCCCGCCCCGGTGATCCCGCCGCCGATGACCACCACGTCGAAGCGGTCCGACGCGAACGCGGCGAGTGCGTCGGCGCGCGCGATCACGCCAGGTACGTTA
The DNA here is from genome assembly GCA_030861775.1 of Actinomycetota bacterium. Classification (GTDB taxonomy): domain Bacteria; phylum Actinomycetota; class Thermoleophilia; order Solirubrobacterales; family Thermoleophilaceae; genus AC-37. The sequence goes on along the minus strand of JALZEZ010000292.1, from coordinate 3,434 downwards.
CGTACTCGTCCGTCCCCGCCCGCTCAGGGGCCTCGCGGGCCTGGCGCGGCGGGCCGAGGTGGATCAGGCCGAGCACGCGCTCGTCGTCGGGGATCCCGACCGCCGCCCGGCCCTCCGGGGTGCGCAGCACGGACGGCGTGCGCCAGTAGCCGGCCATCCCGCGCGCGTGCGCGGCGAGCAGCACGACGTACACGGCGCAGGCCGCGGCGCACAGGTCCTCCTCGTCCTGGACCGGCTCGCCGCACTGCTGCGCGGAGGCGGCGACGAGCGTGGGCGCGCGGTCGAGCTTGGTCGCGCTCTCGGGCCCCGCCGCCTCCTTCAGGCGGGCGAGCGAGTCCGGCCCCAGGACCCGGAAGCGCCAGGGGTTCGTGAGGTTGTGGTTGGGCGCCCAGCGGGCCAGCTCGAACAGCTCCTCCAGCACCTCGCGCGCGACCGGCTCCGGCCCGTAGGCCTTGTGCGTGCGGCGGGTGCGGATGGCGGTGTCGAGGTCCACGGGAACGACGCTAGCGAAGGCCCGAAGCTGCCGCGACTGCGCCGTTTCCCGCAAATACCTCACATCGATTCTGCAAGGTCCTTGTCATCCGGGGGGAGCGGAGGACACTCCGTGGGCACCGAGCGACCCCTCCTACGGCATTGCCGAAGCTCCAAGCCCCTCCAGAAGAGCGCCGCCGCGACCTAGAGCGCCGTGCCATGGTCGACGTGGCCCTGATCCTCGCCGAGCTCGACGCGAGCTGGGGCGAGTACTCGCAGGCGGTGCAGTACCTCGACGCCGCCGACGAGCTCACCGGCGGGTCGGTCATGCCGCGCTGGGAGGCGCGCCGCCGCGAGTGGGCGGACGCGGCGCGCGGATACCACTAGAGCTTCTCCCCCCGACCCCCTCGAAGGGGGAGACGACAGCGACCGCCGGCCGGCTATGAGCCTCGCCGGCCGGCGGCGCGTACCCGCTCAGGCCGTGAGCGCGTGTGGCCGCGTGATGCGCGGGCGGGCCATCGACTCGGGCTCGGGCTCGTCCGCCGGCGGCGGGGCGCCCAGCAGGTGGAAGGCGAGCCGCGTGGCCAGGGTCATGATCGTGATCTGGGGGTTCACGCCGATCGCGCTGGGCACGACGCTGCCGTCGGACACGTAGACGCCCTCGACGCCGCGCAGCTTCAGGTTCTCGTCCACCACGCCGCTCTCCGGGCGGGCGTCCGCGCGGGCGGTGCCCAGCGGATGGAAGGCGAGCAGCATGAGGTTGCTGGGGCGGACGTCGAGCTCGCGCAGGGGCGCGAGGTCGCCGTCGCGCAGTTCGGGGGCGCGGTCGATCGGGGGGTAGACGATCCGCGCGCCGGCCGCGAAGTACAGCTCGCACAGGAGCTCGATGGCGCGCTTGAACGTGGCCGTGTCGCCCGCGTTCAGGTCGTAGCGCATCTCGACCCGCCCGGCGCGCTCACGCACGTGGCCGCGCGAGGTGTCGGAGACCATGATCCCGAACTGCGACATGCGCGGGTAGAGCAGCATCAGCTCGCGGTGGCGCTCGCCGCTGAACGGGAGCGACATGGCCGCGTAGTCGGGCGGGCCGGCGGCGCCCTCCATCATGATCCCCTCGTCGGCGAACTCGTCGATGAAGTACGACTGGGGCACGCCCTTGGCCATGTCCACGTGCTCGTCCATCAGGGCGCGGACGCCGGTGGCCGGGTGGATCGAGAGGTTGCGGCCCAGCTCTCCGGAGGCGCCGCCGAGGGCCTGCCGCTGGAGGAACAGCGGTGTGGCGACGGCGCCGGTGGCCACGATCGCGATGTCGCACTCCACGCGCAGGCGCCCGCCGGCGGTGGTGGCGGCCTCGACCGCCCTGACGCGGCCGCTCGCGATGTCGAGCTTCGTGGCCCGGCAGCCGGTGTAGGTGGTGGCCCCGGCCTCCCACGCGCGCGGGACGTAGGTGAGGCCGACGTGCTGCTTGGCCGACGTCGGGCAGCCGAAGGTGCAGATCCCGGAGCCCACGCAGCCGCGCACGTTGCGGTAGACGAAGTCGCCCGACCAGCCGAGCGCCTCGGCTCCGCGCTTGACGACCAAGGCGTTCCGGCCGGCGTACTCCTCGGGCACCTGCACGACGTTCTGGATCCGCTCGACCCGGCGGAAGAAAGGGTCCAGCTCGCTCGCGCCGAGCGAGTCGAGGCCGAAGCGCTCGCCCCACATATCGAGCACGGGCGGCGGGGTGCGGAACGAGGTGCCGGAGTTGACCAGCGTGGTGCCGCCGACGGACTTGCCGAGCGGCATGACGATCGGCGCGTTGCCGAGCGTGGCGGTCTGGCCGGCGTCCCGGTAGAGCTCGACCATCATGTCGCGCGGGCGGGCGTTGAAGTCGCTCGTCCGGATGCACGGGCCCTCCTCGAGCATGGCCACCGTCATGCCTCCCTCGGCCAGCTCCTTCGCGACGGGGGCGCCGCCGGCGCCGGTGCCGATCACGCAGACGTCGACCCTCACGGTGCGCTCGCCGCTGATCGCGGCGCCGTCCTCGATCCGCTCCGCGGTGGGGACGAAGGCGGTGGTTCCATCGGTGTAGAGGGCGGCGCCGCGCGTGGGGCGGGCGCCGTTCAGGTCGCTCACGGGCGGCCCTCGCGGGCGCGCAGCTCGCGGCCCCGTCGCAGGTTCGCCTCGGCGTCGTAGCCGAGCTGGAGCGAGACAGCGTCGTTGCCGTAGTAGGCGAGCTGGGCGGCGCTCTCCATCAGCTTCATCAGGTTGCGGACGTGACCGTTGCGGGAGTGCTCGGCGCGGCGGAGCCAGTCGGCGCGGCGGTCGCGGTCGAGGCGGCGCAGGCGGCGGCCGTGGGTGGCGAGCGGGGCGAGCTCGGCCAGCAGGAGGAGCCCGCGCATCCCGGTCCGGTTGGCGCGCGGGAGGAGGCTCATCCAGTGGTCGAAGAAGGGGATCGCGTCGGTCTCGCGGACCGGCGGGAGGGCCGGCTCGGGGGCCACCACCGCGTCCGTGAAGCATGCGAAGATCGAGGCCTCACGGCCGCTGATCGTGCGCGGCATCGCGCCAGCGTACCGTCGGGGAGGAGCCCGTGGCCGAGCCCGCCATCCACCAGGTAGTCGTGGTACCCGCCCCGCCCGAGCAGGTGCTCGGCCAGCTCATGTCGGTTTCCGGCGCCGACAAGTACCAGCCGGTGATGCACTCGATCCAGGGCGTCACGCTCCACCGCAAGAAGATCCCGACCTGGGCGATCGTGGTGGCGATCTTCTTCTTTCCGCTGGGCCTGTTCGCCCTGTTCGCGAAGGAGGAGGAGACGGTCGGGATCGGGCTCCAGCCGGTGGGCGGCGGCACCCAGGTGACGATCAGCGGCCAGGCCTCGAAGCCGCTGCAATCGGCTCTCCAGTACGTGCTGAGCGGCTACCACGCCACCCCGGCGGGGCTGCCGCAGGGGATCTACACGGCGCCGGGCCTGCCGCCTGGCGGAGGGG
>JALZEZ010000587.1 GCA_030861775.1 Actinomycetota bacterium | reverse complement strand
CGGCTATCGCCCTAACCCGTTAGTGCGTATCCGGTTCCGTCAGGTCGTGGCTCTACGGTGCGCCGATGGGTCGGCCAGACTTCCCGCGATCGATCATGGAGTTCCAAGACCACTTTGCGACGGAGGCTGCGTGCCTTGAGTACCTGGCGGCGTCGCGGTGGCCGGAGGGTTTCCTGTGTCCGGCCTGCGGCGGGCGCAGCGCGTGGGTGCTCGAGCGTCGGCATCGGTGGGAGTGCTCGGCCTGTCATCTCCAGACCTCGGTCACGGCCGGGACGGTGTTGCATGGCACGCGCACGCCGCTGCGGACGTGGTTCTGGGCGGCCTATCTGGTCGCCACCCACCACCCGGGGGTCTCGGCCAAGCAGCTGCAGCGCCAGCTCGCGTTGTCGCGCTACGAGACGGCCTGGCTGATCCTGCACAAGCTCAGGCGGGCGATGGTTGCTCCCGAGCGCGGGCCGCTCAGGGGCGAGGTTGAGATCGACGAGTTCTTCCTCGGCGGCCACGAAGAAGGTCTCAAAGGCAGCCGTCAGCACGGAAAGAAGGCGCTGGTCGGCGCCGCGATCGAGGTCCGCGGCCGCGGCTCGGGTCGGCTACGCCTGCAGATCCTGGCCAACTCGCGCGCCCCCACGCTCGAGGCGTTCGCAAAGGCAACGACGGCGCCAGCGACGATCGTGCACACCGACGGACTGTTCTCCTACAACGGCCTGGCCAAACTCGGCTACGACCACCGTCCCCGCAAGCAGCAGAGCGTCCCCGCCGGCGAGCAGCCGCTGCCGCGCGTGCACCGCGCGATCTCCAACCTCAAGGCCTGGATGCATGGCACCCACCGCGGCGTCAGCAACGAGCACCTACCCGTCTACCTCGACGAGTACGTCTTCCGCCACAACCGTCGCGGCACCCCGATGGCCGCCTTCCAGACCCTCCTCGGCCTCGGCGCGCTGCACGACCCCGCGACCTACCGACAGATCACCCGCCATCACCGCGCAGCCTGAGCCAACCGGATACGCACTACGCGCCTAGTAGCCTCGGGGCCATGTCGCTCACGATGGGCACCGGCCCGCTCGGCCATGCTCCGGCGGGGAGCTTCAACTTCGACACGCCCGACAAGGGCGCGATCCTCCTCGATGTGATCCCGCGCCGGGTGCGCGGGCTAAAGGACGGCGAGACCGTCGTCGACTCAAAGCGCGTGCACATGCTGCACGAATCCCGGATCCTGCCGGTCTGGTACTTCCCGGAAGAGGACGTGCGCATGGACCTGCTGTGGGAGACGGGGCATACGACCCACTGCCCGTGGAAGGGCGACAGCCGCTACTACGCCCTCGGCGACGTCGAGCAGGCGGCCTGGACCTACCCCGAGCCGATCGCCGGCGTGGAGCGGCTGAAGGGCCTCGTGGCCTTTCATTTCGGCGCGCTCGACGAATGGCTCGAGGAGGACGAGCCGGTGATCGGCCACCCGCGCGACCCGTTTCACCGCATCGATGTGAACCGCAGCTCGCGCCACGTGAAGGTCACGCTCGACGGCGAGACGCTGGCGGAGTCCGATCGCCCACTCGCGCTGTTCGAGACCGGGTTGCCGACGCGCTGGTACCTCCCACGCGAGGACGTGAACATGGATCTCCTGCAGCCGAGCGAGACGCGCACGACCTGCGCCTACAAGGGCCACGCCTCGACGTTCTCGTCAGGCGAGCGCGACGACATCGCCTGGACCTACTCCGAGCCCGAGCGTGAGGTCGAGCCGATCCGCGACCGGATCGCCTTCTACAACGAGTTCGTGGACATCGAGCTGGACGGCGAGCCGCAGGAACGGCCCGCGAGTCCCTTCTCGCGGCCCAGCTAGCTCGAAGCGCCAACGCGCACAGCATCCCTCCCGGAGGCTCGCGCGCGGCGAGCGCCGCCTAGCTCGCCCTGCGGGGTCGCCTCCACCTGGCGGCCGGTGCGTGCTGGTCCTTGCGCGACGAGGCAGGTCGCTTGAGCGTTGCCGCGCTTCTCGTTCTCGACGAAGCCAGCAGTCGGCGGTACCCCGCCGCCCGCGCTCGTGATCGGCGGACACCGCTGAGCGCCATCGCGGGCGCTGGCGCTCTGATGGATACTCCGACGGGCCGAGCAACAAGCCAAACCGAGAGGAGGCGAGATGGGACGGCGGGCGAGGGCCGCACTCAGCGCGTCCTTGGCGGCAGCCGTGCTGGCCGGGTGCGCTGAAGACGAGCAGGCCGCCCCGGCCAAGCCAGCTC
>JALZEZ010000586.1 GCA_030861775.1 Actinomycetota bacterium | reverse complement strand
CGCTCAGGCGCAGGGCCGGCGGCGGCGGCTCGTCCACCAGCGGGCGGTGGGTCGTGAAGGTGATGTCGAGCGGGATCTCGCTCGCGCCCTCGCCGGCGCAGCGTGCCGCCACGTCCGGCGGGGTGCGGTCGGTGAGGAAGGTGCCGCGGCCGGGCGCCGCGCCCGAGCGCTCGCCGTAGATCGTGCCCGAGACCTCGGTGCTGGTCGTGGTGAAGTCGAGCGTGTAGCGGATGACCTCGCCGCTCTCGAACGTCATCGCCCCCACCCCGGGAGAGGTCGTCTTCGCACCGCGGCAGCCGCCCTCGGATCGCCCGGCCTGGTACAGCCGCACGGGGGCGTCCTTCAGGTCGCGCCCGTCGAGGTGGCCGTTGCAGACCCCGGTGGCCGTGTAGTCGTACCCGAGCGGCCGCGTCTCGTTGTTCGCGGGCGTCGGCTTGAAGGTCACCAGGCCCTTGAACGAGCAGACCCCGGCCAGGCCGGCGGTGTCGCCCGCCGGCGGCAGCACCTGCTTGCGGTACACGCCGTGGCCCGCCTGCACCGAGCTGAACGGCGAGAACGCGGGGGCGTACGAGCGCTCCTCGGCGCCCATCAGCCCGGCGAGCTCCGTCCCGGGCGCGGTGCGCACCACGCCCTCGCCGCCGGCGGCCCGCAGGTCGTCGCTCGACAGCGCCAGCTTGACCGTCCCCTGCGGCGTGTCGTACCAGTAGCCGCCGCGCACGTTGATCTCGCGCGTGTTGTCGTGGAAGGTCGCGTCGATCGTGTAGGGCGACGGCCCGCCCGCGCGGAACGCGAACGGCGCGGTTCCCCTGACCGAGTCGAAGGCGCCCAGGTCGAATACCAGCTCGGGCACGTGGAACGCCGGGAAGCTCGGCGTGCCGCGGCGCAGCCAGTCGACCACGCGGCGCTCGCTCGAGAGCCAGGCGAGCAGGTACCAGTTGCAGACGTTCGGCGTGTCGCCCTCGGCCGAGCCGGCCGGGGATCCGGACGCGCAGCCCCTGCCGTCGGGCGACTCGATCAGGATGCCGTAGCTCGCGTTGACCACGGGCCCGGTGCGGCCGTCGAGGGTCTGCTCGCGGCAGCGCAGCCCGCGCGCGAACACGATCGGCCGGCCCGACGCCGGGTTGCGCACGGCCGTGTAGCCCTGGGGCAGCCGGGAGGCCACCACGCCGGGGTCGCCGTCCACGAACGCCTGCTGCTCCTGGCAGTCCTTGCCCGCGGCGGGGGGCGCCCCCGCGGCCGCTCCCGGCAGCAGGGCGAGCATCGCGCCCGCCGCGGCTATCGCGCCCAGCATCCTGCGTCCGCGTCGACCCATCACGATCCTCCCTCGTGCTCGACCGGCGTCCGGCCGTCGCCGTTGCGCGCGGCCTCGATCGCCGCCATCAGCCCCAGCCAGCCCGAGAAGCGCCGGTCCAGGCGATCACCGTCGTCGGTGTCGTACAGCCGGCCCTGGATCGGCTCGGCGTCGAATCGCACCTCCAGTGCGAGACGCCTCGGCTCCTCCGGCGGCCTCATGCCCGGAGAGTTCCACCGCGGACGGGCGCTCACAACGGGGAGCACCCTGACGCGGCACCCCAAACTTTTCGCCGAGCGGCGCACGCGCGGGACGCGGGGTGTAAACGGGGGAAGTCATGCAGGTGATGACGACCGAGGCGCTGCTCGACCGGGAGGAGGAGCTGCGGGCGATCGACGGCGCGCTGGAGCGGGCCCGCGCGGGTGCGGGCGGGCTGGTCGTGGTCGAGGGCCCGCCGGGGATCGGCAAGACGCGATTGCTGGAGGTCGCGCGCGGGCGCGCGCGCGAGAGCGGCTTCCTGGTGCTGGCCGCGCGGGCCTCGGAGCTCGACCGGGCGTTTCCGCTCGGCGTCGTGCGCCAGCTCTTCGAGCCGCTGCTGGTGAACGCCGACGCCCGCCGGCGCGGGCTGCTCTTGCGCGGCGCCGCGGCGCAGGCCGCGCCGCTGCTCGTCGAGGTCCCCGAGGACGACGGCCCCCGCCCGTCGCTCGAGCGCTTCCACGCGCTGTACTGGCTGACGGCCAACCTCGCCGACCTCGGCCCGCTCGCGCTGGTCATCGACGACGTCCACTGGGCGGACGCCGGCTCGCAGAGGTTCCTGGAGTTCCTGGCCCCGCGGATCGAGGGGCTGCCGGTGCTGGTCGCGCTGGCCACCCGGCCGGCGGAACCCGGCGCCGACCGGCGTGCGATCGACGCGGTCGCGACCGACGCGCTGGCCGTCGTCGTG
>JALZEZ010000291.1 GCA_030861775.1 Actinomycetota bacterium | reverse complement strand
GGCCTGACCCGCCCGCGGGCGCTGCCGCTGGCCGCCGCCCTGGCCGTCTTCGCCGCGCTCGCGATCTGGACGCACGCCGACTGGCACCACCAGAACGCCGACTGGCAGGGCGCGCTGGCGGAGCTCGGGCCCGAGCTCGACGGCGTGCCGGTGGTGGTGATGCCGGGGCTCAGCCAGCCGGTGGCCAACGTGTACCTGGGCCGCCTGGCGGTGACCGTCCCCGTCACGGCCGTCCACGCCTGGGTGGTGGTCGAGCCCGGCCGCCGCGACCGTCCCGACCTCGAGGAGCAGCGCGACTTCCCGCGCGCCGCCCCGCCCGGCTTCCGCCGCGGCGAGACGCGCACGCACCGCGGCTTCCGGATGATCCGCTACACGGCGCCGCAGCCCGCCACGCTCGACCCGGCCGCCTTCGGCGCCGACCAGATCGGCCAGCGGGCGGTCCTGCTCGTCCCCTAGATCTCGCCCTGCCGCAGCGCGATCGCCACGGCGTGCACGCGCGTGCTGGCCTCGAGCTTCTCCATGGCGTTGCGCACGTGCGTGCGCACGGTCTCCGGCGAGAGCACCAGCCGCTCGGCCACCTCCTCGCCGTTGAGGCCCTGGGCGAGCAGGTCGAGCACCTCGCGCTCGCGCGGCGATAGCACCCCGATCCGCTCGGTGGTGAAGCGCGCGAGCAGCAGCGGCCGCAGCCGCTCGTCCACGTAGCTCTCGCCCCGAGCGACCGCCCGCAGCGCGGTCAGGAGCTCCTCCGGCGACCCGGCCTTCAGGGCGAACCCGCGCGCCCCGCTGTCGAGCGCCCGCACCAGCGTGTCCTGGTCGCCGATCCCGGTGTAGAGCAGGACGCCGAAGTCGGGGTCGGTGGCGAGGATGCGCCGGGTGAGCTCCAGCCCGCTGCGCCCGGGCAACCCGATGTCCACGATCGCGACCGCGGGCCGCTCGCGCTCGATCAGCGCCTGCCCCTCCTCAGCGTCGTCCGCGGTGCCGATCACGCTGAACTCGGTGTCGCGAAGCAGGAGCTCCAGACCCTTTCGCAGCGCAAGGTGATCCTCCACGATCACGACGGTCACCTTGTCGCCGTGCGAGGCCAAGTCCGCGCCACACTAGCCCAGGCAACCGCTTGAAACAGTTACACCGGTACCAATTACGCCGAACCGGGGAGGCCCGAAAACGGGTAGGTCAACGGTCCAGTTCTGCAGCTTTCGATGCAGCCCGGGCGGCCGGGGCTCGATACCAGGGACCGTGAAGCAGCAGCGGCCGGCGGACCGGCGTCGATTTTCCGACGCCGAGGCTCTCGCCATCCACAACGAGTACAGGCGCACGGGCGACGCCCGGCTGCGGGACCGGCTGGTCCTGGCGTACGCCGGCGTCGTCAAGCACATCGTGTATCGCAAGATCCGCGAGCTGCCCGCCTGGTGCGAGGTGGACGACCTCCTCTCCTGCGGCATCGAGGCGCTGATCGCCTCGATCGACCGCTTCGACCCTAGCCGCGGCGCGACCTTCGAGCAGTACGCCTGGACCCGGGTGCACGGCGCCGTCCTCGACGAGCTGCGCCGCCAGGACTGGGCCCCGCGGCCGCTGCGCCGCTGGGAGCGCGACCTGGCCCGCGCCCGCGAGCAGTTCTTCGCCATCCACGCCCGCCAGCCCACGAACGCCGAGCTGGCCGACGCCCTGGGCATCGACGCCGGCCAGCTCGACCGGATCCGGCGCGACATCCAGACCTCGGAGCTGACCTCGCTCAACACGCTGGTCCTCGACGACGACGACGACGGGTCGGTGGAGCGGATCGACACGATCGAGTCCGACGAGCCCAGGCTGGACCCCGAGCAGGCCACCGCCGTGCAGGAGGCCAAGGACAAGTTCCGCCGCGCCTTCGGCCGGCTGAGCGAGCGCGAGCGCGAGCTGGCCGTCCTGCTCTACGTGAAGAACCTGACGCTCAAGGAGATCGGCGAGGTGCTCGGCGTCTCCGAGAGCCGCGTCTGCCGCCTGCACGGGCGGCTCAAGCAGCGTCTGCGCGACGCGCTCCGCGCCGACGAGGCGCTCTTCCGCGAAGTCGCCTAGTCCGCGACCGCCACGCCGGTCACGAGCGGCCTGACGATCGGCGGGGCCTTCGGGATCCGCCCGCGGCGGTGATCCTCGACGCGCAGGGGGGACGCTTCGATCGTCTCCAGGGTCGCGCGGTTGCAGTGACAGCCGTGCCCGAAGCGGACCCACAGGGGGTGGAGACGGTCCTGCCAGCGCGCGAGCTTCGGGTCCTCGGCCCGCACGTGCTCCATGAAGATGAAGCGCCCGCCCGGCTTGAGCACCCGGGCCAGCTCGGCGAGCGTGCGGGCGGGGTCGGTGACCGTGCAGAGCACGAGCGCGGCCACGGCGGTGTCGAACGTGTCGTCCTCGAACGGGAGCTGCTCCGCCGGGGCCTCGACCACCTCGACCGGAAGGCCGGTGCCCGCCGCCTTCTCCCGCAGCCGCCGGGCCATCGGCTCCTCCGGCTCGGTGCAGACCAGCCGCTCGATCGTGCGCGGGTAGTGCTGGAGGTTGGCGCCGGTGCCGGAGCCGATCTCGATCACGCTCCCGCTCGCCCCGGCCAGCATGTCGCGCCGGATCTGGCCGAAGAACTCGCGCTCCATGCCGGCCTGGAACCGGTCGTAGCCCGCCGCGAACATGCGGCCCCAGAGGCTCATTCGACCGGGTACCCCGCGCGCTTCCAGGTGCCCACGCCGCCGTCCACGACGTGCAGCACCTCGCGTGCCCCGTGACGCTTGAGCAGGCTGGCCGCGACCGCGCTGCGCTGCCCGGACATGCAGATCGCCGCGATCGGTCTCTCGGGGTCCACGCCGTCGGGGAGCGAGTGGATGTCGTGGTAGGGCTCGTGCACCGAGCCCGGGATGTGGGCATCGTCCCACTCGTCGCGCTCGCGGACGTCCACGATCTGGACCTCGCCGTCGCGGTCGTGGAGGCCCTCCACGTCGATCCGCTCGATCCGGTCCACCGCGCGCTGCTCGGCGCGCCAGCTCGTGAGCCCGCCGGCCAGGAAGCCGCCGAGCTTCTCGATGCCGACCACCGCGGCCAGGCGGGCGGCCGTCCGGCCGTCCTCGTCGTCGCGGCCGACGAACACGATCTCCTGGTTGCGGTCTGCGATCCAGGCCAGCTTGGTCCCGAAGCCGGCCCGCAGCATCGTGTTGGAGATCGAGCCCGGGATATGGGCGTCGTCGAACTGGAGGTCGGTGCGCACGTCCACGATCAGGGCGCCGTCGCGCTCCTTGTGCTCCACCTGGCGCGGCGTGAGGGGCATGATCTCGGAGCCGGAGTTTCGCAGCGGGCCGCGGTTGATGGCCACGATGGCCTCGAAGTTGGGTGGCTGCGGGGCGAGCTTGGCGACGGAGCGCTTCACGAAGTCGTCCTCGTCGGAGATCGACAGCAGGTCGTTGTGGCGCCTCTCGTAGCCGATCGTGGACGACACCTTCATGTCCATGCCCGGCCCCCCGCACAGCGAGCCGCCGAGGTGGCCGGGCCAGACCTCGCACTCGCCGGGCAGCGTGAGGAGGCGCTCGTGGAGGGTGCGGAACATGCCGTGCGCGCCCTCCTCGGGGTCCACGGCGAGGTCGGGGCGGGCCACGTCGCCCACGAACAGCGAGTCGCCGGTCAGGACGGCCCAGGGCTCGTCGCCGCGGGCGGTGTCGATCAGGGCGAAGGCCGTGTGCTCGGGACGGTGGCCGGGGGTGTGGATCGCGCGGACCCGGACCGACCCCAGCTCCAGCTCCCAGCCGTCGCCGAACGGCTCGTGCTCGTAGCCGGGCTCCGCGTCGCGGTGGACGTGGATGGTGGCGCCGGTGGCGGCCGCCAGGCGGCCGTGGCCGGAGACGTGGTCGGCGTGGTTGTGGGTCTCGAGCACGTGGTCGATGTGCACGCCGAGGTAGCGGGCCAGCTCGAGGTACTCGCCGATCTCCAGGCGCGGATCGACGATCGCGGCCGTGCTCGCGTCGCTGTCGCCGACGAAGTAGGAGGCGCAGCCGAGGTCGTCGTGAACGATCTGACGAAAGATCATCGGGCCAGGTAGGTTCCCCCTGCGGTGGACGCCTACCGTACACCCGACGATCGCTTCGAGGGCCTGCCCGGCTACTCGTTCGAGCCGCACTACGAGGAGATCGACGGGCTGCGGCTGCACTACGTGGACGAGGGGGAGGGGAGCCCCGTCGTCTGCTTCCACGGCGAGCCGACGTGGGCCTACCTGTACCGGAAGATGCTGCCCCCGCTGGTGGCGGCGGGCCGGCGCGTGATCTGCCCCGACTACGCGGGCTTCGGGCGCTCGGACAAGCCGGTGGACCGCGGCTGGTACTCGTACGACCGGCACGTGGAGCTGATGACGGCGCTGCTCGAGCGGATCGACGTCCGCGACGCGCTGGTGGTCGTGCAGGACTGGGGCGGGCCGATCGGGCTGCGCTGGGCGGTCGAGAACGCCGACCGGGTGGCGGCGCTGGCGATCCTCAACACCGGGCTGTTCACCGGCCGGGTCAGCAAGGGCTTCATGGCCTGGCGCTCGTTCGCCGAGCGCAACCCGGACCTGCCGGTCGGGATGATCATCCAGGGCGCCACGGCCACCGACGTGCCCGAGGACGTCATCGCCGGCTACGAGGCGCCGTGGCCCACGCCCGAGTCGAAGGCGGGCGCGGCCGAATTCCCGCTGCTCGTGCCGATCGAGGAGGGGCAGGCCGGCGCGGCCGAGATGCGCGCGGTGATGGACGAGCTCTCGCGCTGGGACAAGCCGGCGCTGGTGGCGTTCTCGGACTCGGACCCGGTCTTCCCGTTCCCGCGCTCCGGCGAGCGCTTCACCGAGGCGATCCCGGGCGCGGGCGAGCAGGTCAAGATCGAGGGCGCGGCCCACTTCCTCCAGGAGGACCGCGGCGAGCAGATCGCCGACCACATCGCGCGCTTCCTCGAAAAAGGGGTCTGACCCCTTTTTTACGTTCCTGTAACAGTCCTCAAAGACGAGGACCCGGCCGTCGGGCCGGGT
>JALZEZ010000585.1 GCA_030861775.1 Actinomycetota bacterium | reverse complement strand
ACCCGGGCCCGGCGGCCGCCTGGCTGCGCCTGCGCGTGCCGCTGGTCGAGGGCGAGGAGCCCTCGCCGGCGCAGCGCGCCGCCGCTGCGGCGGACTTCGGCAACGGGGTGAGCGCGGTGCTCGACTGGACCGAGCACGTCTTCATCAACGCCGACCTGACCGTCCACCTCGTGCGCGAGCCGCGCGGCGAGTGGGTGGGCCTCGACGCGCGCACGGTGGTCGAGGCCGACGGCATCGGCCTGTCGGAGAGCGTCCTGCACGACGCCGACGGCCCGATGGGCAGCGCCGCCCAGTCCCTCCTGGTGGGGCCGCGCTCGTGATCCACGGCCACGTCGCGCGCGGCTTCGAGTCCGTCCGCCACCAGTTCGAGCGCAACTTCGCCGAACGCCGCGAGCTGGGCGCCGCGGTCGCGGTGTACGTGCGGGGGGAGAAGGTGGTGGACCTCTGGGGCGGCGTGCGCGACACGCGCAGCGGCGCGAGCTGGGACGAGGACACGCTCGTGCTCACCTACTCCACCTCGAAGGGGCTCGCGGCGATGACGCTCGCGCTCCTCCACACGCGCGGGCTGCTCGACTACGACGAGCGCGTGGCCACCTACTGGCCCGAGTTCGCGCAGGCGGGCAAGGAGCGCGTGACCGTCCGCCAGCTCCTCGCCCACGAGGCCGGCCTGCCGGTGGTCGACGAGCGGCTGACCCCGAAGCTGATCGCCGACCACGACCGCCTGGCTGAGGCCATCGCCCGCCAGGCCCCGCTGTGGGAGCCCGGCACCCGGCACGGCTACCACGGGATCAGCATCGGCTGGTACGAGGGCGAGCTGGTGCGGCGGATCGACCCCGACCACCGCACGCTGGGGCGCTTCTTCGCCGAGGAGATCGCCGGGCCGCTCGGGCTCGACGTGCACTTCGGGGTCCCCGAGGACCTGCCGAAGCGGCGCATCGCGCGGATCGAGCGGGCGCTGGTGAAGTCGCTCCCCGGCCTGCGCGACCTGCCGCCGCGGATGGCCCTCGCCATGGCCAATCCGCGCTCGGTCACCTTCAAGGCGTTCGCGAACCCGCGGCTGCGCAGCCCGGCCTCGCTCGACAGCCGCCGCTTCCGGCACATCGAGGTCCCGGCCGGGGGCGCGCTGGGGACCGCGCGCAGCGTCGCCCGCGCGTACATGGCGTTCGCCGCCGACCCGCCCGAGCTGGCCCTGTCCCCGGACACGATGGCGGAGCTCACCGCGCCGCCGCGCCCGCCCGCTCGCGGCTGGCACGACGAGGTGCTCAAGGTGGACACCGCCTTCAGCCTCGGGTTCGCCCGGCCGTACGGAGAGATGGTCTTCGGCTCGAGCCGGCGCGCGTTCGGCCACCCGGGGGCGGGCGGCTCGTTCGCGTTCGCCGACCCGGACGCGCAGATCTCCTTCGCCTACGTCATGAACCGCATGGGCTTCCACATCGCGAACGACCCGCGGGAGAAGTCGCTGCGCGACGCGGTCTACCGCTGCGTGGGCCGCGAGCGCCGCGCCGCCTGACCGGCCATGGACCTCGTCTCGACGCTGATCAGCTCCGGCTGGGCGTCGGGGGTGAACGCCTACCTCACCGTCGTGCTGATGGGGCTGCTCGGCCGGGCCGGCGTGGGCGACGTGCCGGAGGAGCTCCAGACCGACGGCGTCCTGATCGCCGCCGCGATCCTCTACGCGATCGAGTTCGTCGTGGACAAGGTCCCGCTGCTCGACAGCGCCTGGGACACGGTCCATACGATCGTCCGCCCGGCGATCGCGAGCGCGGTGGGCGTGGAGCTCGGCGCCGACGCGGGAGCGGTGGGGGTGGAGGAGGTGTTCGCCGGCGGCGGGGCGGGCGCGATGGCGCTGGCCAGCCACGCGGTGAAGGCCGGCATCCGCCTGGCGGTGAACACCTCGCCCGAGCCGGCCTCGAACATCTTCGTCTCGCTGCTCGAGGACGGCCTGGTGGCCGGCGTCACCCTGCTGGCCCTGGAGCACCCGGTACCGGCGGCGATCGTCGCCGTGATCCTGCTGGTCACCGGCATCGCCCTGGCGGTCTTCCTGGCCAAGCGCATCCGCCGCGCGGCCCGCTACCTCCGCGCGCGCTGGTCGAAGCGCGGCCCGCCGTAGACTCGCCGCCCGGTGCACCGTCGAGGTCAAGCCTCACTCGCCGTGCTCGCGGCAGCCGCCCTCGGCGGAAGCGCGCAGGCCGATCCGGGCGACATCGGCTTCCCGGGCCCGTCGGCGACCGGCGCTGCCG
>JALZEZ010000067.1 GCA_030861775.1 Actinomycetota bacterium | reverse complement strand
ACGCCCGTAGAACGCTACGGGGCGTGGGAACGTGAGATCGGCTCAGGCGGCGTCGCGCAGGGCGGCGAGGTCGCCGCTCTCCGCCAGCCGCTCGAGCGCGTCCTCCTCGATCTGACGCACCCGCTCCGCCGAGATGCCCAGCCGGCGGCCGGTCTCCCGCAGCGGGGTGGGCTCGCGCCCGCCGAGGCCGAAGCGCAGCTCGACCACGTCGCGCTCGCGCTCGGGCAGGGCGTCCACGGCGCGCTGCACCGCGCTGGTGCCGGCGTCCTGGACCACCTCGTCCTCGGGGTTCGGAGCGTTCGACGCGAGCAGGTCGCCGAAGGCGGTCTCGCCGTCGTCGCCGACCGGCTGGTCGAGCGACGTCAGCGGCCGGGCCGCCTTGCGGATCTCGATGACCTGGTCGATCGGCAGCTCCACCGCCTCGGCCAACTCCTCCTCGGTCGGCTCACGGCCGAGCTTGGTGGCGAGCTCGCGCTCGGTGCGGTTGATCTTGCGCTCGCGCTGCGCGATGTGGACGGGCAGGCGGATCGTCCGCGAGCTGTTCTCCAGCCCGCGCTGGATCGCTTGGCGGATCCACAGCGTCGCGTAGGTCGAGAACTTGAAGCCGCGGCGCCAGTCGAACTTCTCGGTGGCGCGGATCAGGCCGAGCATGCCCTCCTGGACGAGGTCGCCCAGCGAGAGGCCGTGGCCCTGGTACTTGCGGGCCACCGACACGACCAGCCGCAGGTTCGAGTTGATCATGCGGTCCTTGGCCTCGACGTCGCCCTTCTCGATGCGCTGGGCCAGCTCGATCTCCTCGGCGGCGGTCAGCAGCGGGTACTTGCGCGCCTCGTTGAAGAAGAGCTGGAGCGAATCGGTCGTGACGTCGTCGGCCTGCGCGTGCGCGCGCTCGGCCGCGGTCTTGCCGGCCATGCCGTCCTCCTCGCGGGCGAAACGGCGCCGGCGGGTCGTCGTCGGGGTCTCGCGAGCGGGGGCCTTCTTCTCGGCCGCGGCAGCCTTCTTCTCGCCGCCACCGCGCTTACGGGGCGCCTTCTCGGCGGCCTCCGCGGTGCTCTTGCCACGCTTCCGCGTCGCAGAGCCGGCATCGACGTGCCTTTTGCGCGCAGCGTGCTTGGGGTTGTCCTTCGTTACAGCAGGCATTCAGCTTTCCAACAGGCTTCGGGGGCGGAAGTTCCTAAAAGATTTCGAAAGTTCGGCGGATTTAGAAGATTACCAGATTGCTACCCGGGATCTGTGACCCCGAACACCGTTACCCGGGCCCGCAACACCGAAAAACGGCCCACGCTGCGGGAACTTGCGTCCGCGGCCGGCGCGTATCCGCTCTAAGCGGCCTTCGACGCGTTCAGAACGGAGCCGATCAGCCCCGGAAAGCGCTCGTCGAGGTCCTGCGTGCGCAGCGTCACGAGCCTGTGTGTCCCGTTCGCCCGCGTGTACGTGATCCCTGCCTCGCGCAGCACCTTGAAGTGGTGCGACAGCGTGGACTTCGCGACCTTCGCTTCCACCGAGCTGCACGGACGCTCCTGCCCGTCCGCCAGGAGCCTGACGATCTCGAGCCGGACCGGGTCGCTCAGGGCGTGGAGGACGTCCGGAAGGCTCAACTCGTCGACGCGCGGATGGTGCAGGGTTCTCATCGCGCCGGGGTCCTCCCCCACGGATGATTCGATCGCGACCGAAGCATCGAAGCCCGAGGATAGCGGCGGCCGTCGAGGACCCCGATTCCCCCATCCAGGGGGGCCTCCGATGTCAGGGGTGCGACCAGCCTAGACGTGGGGTGCTTAAATCGAGTGCAGCTTTGCGGGGGACGGGACGCATCGAGGGGTTGGCCAGGACAGCAGTCGCGATCGGCTGGCTGTGCGCGCTGGTCGTGGCGGCGCCGGCCGCGGCCACGCCGACGGCCGACAACGACGGCGAGTACGCCGCGCTCGGGCGCGTGTTCCCCGACCCGCTCGCGAACTGCAGGGGCACGCCGTGCTCGCCGTTCGCCCAGGGCAACGTTCCGGCCACGCAGTTCATCGGCTACCAGGAGTTCGTCAACGGCATGCGGTACCTGAACTCCAAGCCCGAGTGGCAGCGCTACCTGGAGGTCTGGCCGCTCGACGGGAAGATGGGCGACGGCTCGCAGTCGAAGCCGGGCGACGACATGTTCCCCGGCAACAACCTCGGGAGGCTCGAGTTCAAGCCGAGCGCGCGGTACCAGTCGGCCGGCCTGGCGACGTCGACTCAGGCGCGCTCGAAGGCCGACCTCTACGTCGTTCGCGTGACCGACGAGAACGTGCCCGACGCCGGGAAGAAGCGCTACGCGCTCTCGCTGTCCATCCACGGCATCGAGCGCGCCGGGGCGGAGGGCGGCATCCGGGCGATCGAGGACCTGGTCACGGCGGGGACGCTCGGCTCCGCGAACAAGCGCCTGCTGCCCGAGGCGGGCGGCCCCTCCCCCACGTTCGGCGAGGCGCTGCGCAGGACGATCATCTACTTCACCCTCCCGAACCCGGACGGCTGGCGGCGCGGCACGGTCAGCGAGGGCGGCGTGTTCTTCCAGCGCTACAACGGAAACGGCATGGACCTCAACCGCGACTGGCCCGACATCGGGTTCAGCCACCGGTTCTACTCGGCCAATTCGGAGCCCGAGACTCGCGCGTACCACAACTTCTTCAGGGGCGTCGAGGGCGATCACGGCCAGTACGCGGCGGGCGTCGACCTGCACGGCCAGCCGCTCGCCGACGCGCTCTCGTACACGATGATGCCCCATGGCCGGCACGACTGGCCGAAGGACGCGCGCCTGCGCGCCACGGCGATCAAGATCAACTCGGCAACCCACGCGATGGTCAGCTGGTCGCCGATCGTGCAGCCCAACGACGCTCCGCAGGGCGGAGGGGTGCCGTGCGAGCCCACCGCGCTCGGGGACGCCTGCGCGAAGATCTACGGACAGACCTGGGGCACCGTCTACGACACGATCAACTACACGACCGCGGGCACGCTGGGCGACTGGTTCGACTCGACGGGGGGCCTGAACGCGGACGGCTTCAGCAACGAGATGTCGTTCTCGCACCTCGACAAGAACATCAACTTCGACCCGCACACCGAGCAGATGCACGTCGACGGGAACAAGGCGCTGATCTGGTCGCAGGTGACGTCGATGCTGAACCCGCCGGCCGACGCCAAGTTCGACGCCCCGGGGCGCAAGGGATACGTGCCGAACACGCGCCTGCGCCGCGAGGAGAAGACGGCGCCGAAGATCCCCGAGGGAACCGTGCCGCAGGAGGACATTCCGAGTGCGCCGTCGCCCGGCGGGGTCCGTGAGTTCGAGGTCAAGGGCGGCAAGCAGCCCGACGGCAAGGACATCTACAACGGCGGGATGCGCATACAGGCGACCACCCCGAACGCGCAGGGCATCGGGCCGGGCGTGACGACCCTGGCCGTGCAGTGCCAGAACTGCGACGCGCACACCGAGCGCGGCGACGACGACAACGAGGACTGGATCACGGTCGCCGAGGACTTCAACCAGTCACCCGTGTACGCCCAGGCGGGCGTGACCGTCAGCGTGAACCAGCCGCAGGCCTTCTACACGGACAAGGACGGCAAGGCGGCCAAGGTGCGGTGGCGCGCGGTCGTCAGCGCCGAGGGCGGCCCGGCGCCCAATATCGGGATCGAGTTCATGTCCGAGCCGGCCTCCGACGACGGCAACACCGGCGGCGATCCGCCGCCGCGGGTCGCGGCCTACGACGTCGCGAATACGGACGTCTTCAGGGACCTCAACCCGGACATGGAGCCGGGCGTCGAGGGATTCACGGCGATCAACCCGGCCGACGTGATCGCGGGCAGGACTTCGCTCTCCGGGCTCGACTCGCTGGTCCTCGCCGACTCCGCCCTCCCGGGCTACACGAAGCAGGACCCGAACCCGGGCCCGCGCGGCACGCCCCCGCCGAACCGCGACATCCAGTCGAGCCCGACGGTGCCTGGCGCGTACGGCTTCGTGTCCAACACCCGCCCGCCCGGCACGTTCACGCGTATTGACTTCGAGATCACCGAGGCGAATCCCGTCGGCGGCCTGAACATCCGGATCGACTGGGCCAACTTCGAGGACGACTTCGACATGTACCTCTACCGGCGCGAGGCGAACGGCAGCCTGACGCTGGTCGGGTCCTCGACCGGAACCCAGTTGACGACGAACTGGGAGGAGATCGACATCAAGGAGCGGCTGCCGACCGGCAAGTACGAGCTCTACGTCGACAACTTCGCCGCGGCCAATCCGAACTGGACGGGCAAGATCACCTTCCGGCAGCTCGTGATCGAGAACGAGCCGACCGACTACACGGAAGAGCAGAAGAACGACTGGTACGCCAAGGTCCGCAAGTGGGTCGAGGACGGCGGCAACCTCGTCCTGACCGACGGGGCGCTCACGGCGTTGCACGAGCTCGTGCCCTCGAGCTTCGAGGAGAACGCGGTCGCGAAGCAGACCGTCTACGCGGGGCAGGTGTCGTTCCAGAGGTCCGCGAGCGAGAGCACGGTCAAGGACGATCTCGCGCAGAAGCCCATCTCGATCGAGCAGCCGGGCGCTCGCCTCAACGACGGGCGGCGCCGCCAGATGTTCGAGCCGACGCCGCTCGGCTTCGCGATCCAGCAGGACGTGCGCGGCAACGACGACACGTCGTTCGCACGGCAATACGACGTGAACCGCCAGGCGTGGGAGCTCGCCGGCGGGCGCGTGGCCGGCACCTCGGTCGACTCCGGGGCGCGCAACGCCGCCCCGGTCCACTCGCGCGTGGCGCTCGGTGAGCTCAAGCTCGGCAAGGGGCAGATCCGGATCGCGGGCGGCCTGCTGCCGCAGCCTGAGACGGAGTTCAACCATCCGCTCGGCGTCGAGCCGTACGCGCTCACCTACACCGGCTACATCCTGCTGCGCAACCTGCTCGAGGTGCCGCAGATCCTCTCGAGTCCCACGATCGGCGGCCGCTTCCTGATCTCCGGCCGCGCGGTCAAGCTGTCTCGGAAGAACACCGCCGGAGTCCGGGTCTCGTGCCGGACCCCGCTCGCCTGCGCCGGCACGCTGACCCTCGAGGGCAACGTCAAGGTGAAGAAGAAGGGCTCGAGGCGGCGGGTCAACCGCAGGATCCGCTTCGGCAAGGCCAAGTTCAACATCGCCACGAAGTCGCGCAACCGCGTGCTCCAGGTGAAGCTCACGAAGACGGGCCGGAGGTACCTGAACCGCACGCGGCGGATCCGCATCCTCGCCACGGCGCCGATCCGCTTCACGGACGGGCGGCGGGGCGTCGCGCGCAAGGGCTTCTGGCTCTACCGGCCGACCTCGAGGGCGCTGCGCAAGCGATGAGGCGGGCGCCGGTGCTCGCCGCCGCCGCCCTGCTCTGGGCGCTGGCGTCGGCGGTGCCGGCCGCGGCCACGCCGGTCGCGCAGAACGACGGCGCCTACGCCGGCCTCGGCCGCGTCTTCCCCGACCCGCTGGCGGGGTGCCAGCGCACGGGCAGCTCGCCGTGCTCGCCGAACGCCCAGGGCAACTCGCCGGCCGTCCAGTTCATCGGCATCGACGAGTTCATCGGCGCGATCCGCTACATGAACTCGAAGCCCGAATGGCAGCGCTACATGGACATCATCGCGCTCGACGGCAGGCTCGGCGACGGGGCCGGCACGGACACGAAGTCGGTGGACCCCAACAACAACGTGCCACTCGAGTTCAGGCCCAACGCGAAGTACGTCTCGGCGGGCATCCCGACCACCGACCTGGGGCGCCAGAAGTCGGACCTGATGGCGATCCGCGTGACGGACGAGCAGGTGCCCGACGAGGGCAAGAAACGCTATGCGCTCTCGCTCTCGATCCACGGCATCGAGCGGGCCGGCGCCGAGGGCGGCATCCGCGCGATGGAGGACCTGGTCACCGCCTTCACGACAGGC
Source organism: Actinomycetota bacterium (assembly GCA_030861775.1). Taxonomy (GTDB): domain Bacteria; phylum Actinomycetota; class Thermoleophilia; order Solirubrobacterales; family Thermoleophilaceae; genus AC-37. Next base: position 5,796 of record JALZEZ010000067.1, on the reverse strand, counting down.
AGGGACAAGCAGGGGATCGTGCCCGCGGCCGTCCAGGCGGGCAGCCCCACGTTCGCCGACGTGCTGCGCAACACGATCATCTACTTCACGCTCCCGAACCCCGACGGCTGGCGGCGCGGCTCGGTCAGCTCGGGCGGCTTCTCCTTCCAGCGCTACAACGGCAACGGCGTGGACCCCAACCGCGACTGGCCCGACATCGGGTTCGCCTTCCGCGGCTACAGCGCGATCTCCGAGCCCGAGACCGCCGCCTGGATCGACTTCTACGACCAGGTCAGGGACCGGACGCGGTCGAGGTTCACGGCCGGCGACGACCTCCACGGCCAGCCGTTCGCCGACGCGCTCTCGTACACGCTCATCCCCCACGGCCGCAAGGACTACGCCAAGAACCTCCGCATCCAGGACGCGGCGATCGCGATCCACAAGGGCACCTACGAGGCGATCAAGTGGTCGCCGATCGTGGTGCCGAGCGACTCGCCGCGCGGCGGCTCGACGGAGACCTGCGAGGACACCCCGCTCGGCTCGGCCTGCGGGCAGATCTACGCGCAGACCTGGGGCACGGTCTACGACACGATCAACTACACGACCACCGGCGCGATAGGCGACTGGTTCGACTCCTCGGTGGGGATGAACGCGGACGGCATCGTCAACGAGATGTCGTTCTCGCACCTCGACAAGAACATCAACTTCGACCCCCACACCGAGCAGCTCCACGTGGACGGGAACAAGGCCCTGATCTACGCCCACATCGCCCGCATGCTCACCGCGCCCGCGAGGACCGTGTTCGACGCCGACGGCCGCAAGGCGTACGTGGCGAACAACCGGCTGAAGCGCGAGGAGAAGAGCAACCAGCCCAAGCCGCCCGAGGGCACGGTGGCCCAGGAGACCCACGACTCCGGCCCGGACCTCACCCCCGGCGGCGGGGAGTTCCCGTTCCCGGTCAAGCAGGGCCCGCAGCCCCAGGACGGCTCGGCGGACGCCGGCAAGAACGTCTTCAGCGGCGGCATGCGGGTCGAGGCGACCGACACGAACGTGCAGGGCGTGGGCAGCGGGTCCGTGGTGCTGAAGGTCCAGTGCAAGGGCTGCGACGACCACCCGGGTGTCCCGGCGAGCGACGAGTGGATCACCGTCGCGGAGGACTTCAACCAGTCGAACATCTACCTCCAGGCGGGGATCGTGGCCACGGTCAACCGGCCGGACGCCTACAAGCGCGACGGCAAGCCGGTCGAGTGGAGGGCGGTGCTGGAGGGGCCGACAGCCAGCGCCCGCGTGCAGGTGCACTTCACGCAGGGGCCGGCCTCGGCCAGCGGCGACACGGGCGGCGGCATCCCGCCGGTGCTGCGGGCCTACGACGTGGCCAACACGGACTTCTTCAAGGACCTGAACGAGTTCATGGGCCGCGACGAGGACTTCCGGACGATCGACCCGCGCGCGGTGATCGCGGGCCGCCAGAGCCTCGGTCGCTTCGACACGATCGCGCTGGCCGACGACCCCCTGCCCGGCTACACCGGCGACTACGGCGGCGTCACCAGCCGTCCCACCGGCGGTCCGACCGCCAACAAGACGTTCAGCTCACAGGCCTCGGCCCCCGGCGGCGGGCAGGGCGCGCCGCGCAACCCGCCCGCGGGCACCTACGAGGACCGCGAGTTCACGGTCGAGCCAAACGACAACAACGCGTCCGCGAAGATCCAGTCCACCTGGACCAACCCCGCGATGGACTGGGACATGTACGTGTTCCGCAAGACGGCGGCCGGCGGGCTGGTCTCCGAGGGCTCCTCGGCCGGCGGCGCGCCTCAGACGAGCGAGACCGTGATCATCCCCGACCCCGCCCCCGGCACCTACGTGGTGCGGATGATCAACTTCGCCGCGCCCGACCCCACCTTCACGATCAACGTCGAGTTCACCGCGCGGGAGGCGAGCTCGCCGCCGCCGAGCCAGTTCAGCTCCGCGGAGAAGGACCGCTGGGCGGCGAAGCTGCGTGAGTTCGTCCAGGGCGGCGGCAACCTGGTGCTGACCGACGGGGCGCTCCGCGCGCTGCCGGACATCGTGCCCGACGGGAAGATCCCGGGCGCGAAGGTGCAGCGCCAGCGCGTGTACGTCGGGCAGTCCGCATTCGCCTTCGCCGCGGCGGGCCCGACCACCACCAAGGACGTCCTGCTGCGCGACACGAACCCGCCCGGCGCCCGCAACAACACCGGCTTCCGGCGCCAGATGTACGAGCCCACGCCGCTCGGCTTCGCGATCCAGAACGAGGAGGGCGGCGACGCCTCGTTCGCGCGCCAGTACGCGGTCGACAAGAAGGCCTGGGAGGACGCGGGCGGCCGCAGCATCGCCGCCTCCGCGGACGCCGGGGCGCGCGACGCGGGCCCGGTCTTCGACCAGGTCACGATCGGTGAGCTCAAGCTCGGCAGCGGTCAGATCCGGATCGCCGGCGCGCTGCTCCCGCAGCCCAGCACCGAGTACGACCACGAGTGGGGCCTCGAGCCCTACGCGCTCACCTACACCGGCTACACGGTGGCGCGCAACCTGCTCGACCAGCCCAACCGCGGGGCCGGGCCCGGCACGATCGGCGGGCGCCTGCTGATCTCCGGGCGGGCGGTCAAGATGACCCCCAAGGGCAATGCCGGGGTGCGGGTGTCGTGCCGCACGCCGCTCAACTGCGTCGGCAAGCTGACCCTGTACACGAAGCGCGCCACCCGGGTCAGGGGCAAGCGGCGGGTCCGCACGGTGAAGCTCGGCGCGGTCAAGTTCGCCCTCCGCACCAAGACCCGCAACAGCGTGCTCCGGGTCAGGCTCACGAAGAGGGGCCAGGCGCTCGTCAAGAAGGGCCGCCGAACGCGCGTCATCGCGAAGGCGCCGGTCAAGTTCCGCGACGGCCTGAGCGGCACCGCCCGGAAGACCTTCTGGCTGTACCGGCCGACCTCGCGGGCGCTCCGCAGGCGCTGACCGCGGCCCGGCAGGGCTCCCCGCGGACGGCCCCCTAGACTCCCCCGCTCGTGGCCAAGCAGCGGCAGCAGAAGATGACCATGCAGGCCGGCGCGCTCGGGGCGATCCAGAAGCTCGAGTCGCGCTCGGACGAGGAGCTGCTGCGCGAGACCAAGCACCGCGCCGCGGCCCGGGCGATCCTCGGCGCGCGGGCGGCCGAGCGCTACGACGCCAAGCAGGCGCGCGCGTACTTCAACGAGGCGCTGGCCGGCACGCCGCCGCGCGAGCGTCCCGCGCTGCGCCAGATGATGAAGGCCTCGCTTGCATTGGCCGAGCGGCGGCCGGACGAGCTCAAGGAGGCCATGGAGTCGCTCGGGCAGACGCCTCCCTCCAGCCGCCAGCTCATGGTCCTGCGGCTGATGAGCCTGGTGTCGCCCCCACCGGGCTCGAGCGCGCTCGTGCGGGCGCGCGGCATCCTGCTGCTGCTCGCGATCGTCGTGGTCCTGATGGCGGTCGGATTCGGGCTGGCGAAGCTGGTGGCGCTGCCGTTCGGCGGCGTGGGGACGTTCGGCGGGATCCTGCTGGGCCTGCTGATAGTGGTCGCGATCCTCGGCGCGCTCACGCTGCTCGGGCGGCGCCGGCAGGCGAAGGCGCAGGCAGCCGCGCGCGGCGGCTAGTACATCGCCGCCGACAGACGGCGGCGGTGCTCGCGCGCGAGCGGGTCGTCCGGGCCCAGCTCGGTGAAGATCGCGACCATCACCTTGCGCAGGTCCTCGCGGCGGTCCTCGTCCGCCTCGGCGAACGCCTGCTGGAACGCCTCCAGAGCGGCGGCGCGGTCGTCGCGGTCCCAGGCGTCGAAGGCCTCGGCGAGGCCGCCGCCGTTGCGCGAGAGGCGGGCCCGGGCGGCCAGGCCGGCGGCGGTGAAGTCGTGCTCGTGCGGCTCGAGGACCTCGAGGGCGGCGTCGGTCTCGCCGCGGCCGAGCAGCAGGCGGCCGAGCGCGCGGGCCACGCTGGAGTTGCGCGGGTCGGCGGCGAGGGCGGCGCGCAGCTCCTCCTCGTCACCGGAGTCGAGGGCGGCGTCGGCCCGCTTCTCGGCCTCCGAGGGGACCAGCTCGTCGAAGAAGCGCTCCACCTGCGGCGGCGGGAGCGCGCCGGTGAACTCGCTCACCACGCGGCGGTCCTTGAACGCCTTGACCGCCGGGATGCCCTGCACCCGGAAGGCCTGGGCCAGGCCCTGGTTGCCGTCCACGTCCACCTTGGCCAGGTCGACCTGCCCCTCGCGGGCGGCGGCGGCCTTCTCGAGCGCCGGGCCCAGGCGGCGGCAGGGGCCGCACCACTCGGCCCAGAAGTCGACGACCACCGGGACCTCGGTGGAGCGCTCGATCACGTTCTGGTCGAAGTCGGCCTGGTTCACGTCGCGCACCATCAGGACTCCTCCACCTTCGCGCTCTCGATCACGACCGGCCGCAGCGGCTGCTCGCTCGCGGGGTCGCCCTGCTGGCCGATCCGCTCGACCACGTCCATGCCGTCGGTGACCTTGCCCACGACCGCGTACTCGGGCGGCAGGCCGGCGTCGTCGCCGACGACCACGAAGAACTGGCTGCCCGCGGTACCCGGCGGCTCGGCCTGGGTCTTGGCCATCGCCACCACGCCCTTGGTGTAGCGGGTGTTCGGCGGCGGCTTGTCCAGCGTCGAGTAGCCCGGCCCGCCCTGGCCGCTGGCCGTGGGGTCGCCGCCCTGGATCACGAAGCCGGGGACGATGCGGTGGAAGGCGGTGCCGTCGAAGAACTTGGCCTTCGCCAGGGCGACCAGCGAGGCGGAGGTGAGCGGGGCCGCCTCGAGATCGAGCGTGATCGTGAACTCGCCGCAGTTGGTGGCGAACACGAGCTCGTAGGTCCTCTTCGCGTCGAGCTTCACCTTCGGCTTCTTGCCCGTGCGCTCCCCGCCCTTCGGCTGGGTGACCTGCTCGCAGCCGCCGTCGGCCTCGGACTGCGGGGGCTGGGTGGTGGTCGCCGGCGCGGCCTCGGTCGTGGTCGTGCCGGTCTCCTGGGCCGGCTCGTCGTCGTCGTCGCCGCACGCGCCGAGCGCTACGGCGAGGCCGATCGAGGCGATGGCGAGCATCCGTCGCACGGGCGACAGGGTAGCTTCAGGGTCCGTGCCCATCTCGCCCTTCCTCTCCCAGTACGAGCAGGTCATCATGGACCTGGACGGCTGCGTGTACCTGGGCGGCGAGCCGATCGAGGGCTCCGTCGAGGCCGTGTCCGCCCTGCGCGAGGGCGGCCTGCGGGTGGCGTTCGTGACCAACGACCCGCGCAGCTCGACCGAGGACTACGTGCAGCGCCTCTGGGGCATGGGGATCCGGGCGTCGGTGGCGGACGTGGTGACCGTCGGCGGAGCGGTTCAGCACCTGCTGGCCGAGCGCCACCGCGGCCGCACGGTCTTCGCCATCGGCACCGAGGCCTTGCGGCGGCACGTCGCCGACTCCGGCCTGCGGCTGCTGAACGGCACCGACCTCGCCACCCGGGCCGACCTGGTGGTGGTCGGCGGGACCGAGGAGCTCGTGTACGAGGACCTGCGCGTGGCCGCGCTGGCGCTCCGCCGGGGCGCGAACTTCCTCTGCACCAGCCGCGACCCCACCTATCCCATGCCCGACGGGCTCTGGCCGGGGACCGGGGCGATAGTGGCCGCGCTCGAGTACGCGACCGAGCGGACGGCCGCGGTGGTCGGGAAGCCGGAGCCGCAGCTCTTCATCACCGCGCTCGACCGGCTCGGGGAGGGGCGCACGCTGGTGATCGGCGACCGGCTCGACGCGGACGTGGCCGCCGCCGCGCGCGCCGGGCTCGACGCGGCGCTGGTGCTCAGCGGGGGCACCAC
>JALZEZ010000584.1 GCA_030861775.1 Actinomycetota bacterium | reverse complement strand
CCCGCGGCGCCGCCGCCGCCGAAGCCGATCGCGGCCAGCACGCCGTTCTTGAGGCCGGCGCTCGGCACGACCGGGAGCAGCACCGCCATCGCGGCGCGCTGGCGGCGCACCTCCTCACGGAACTCCGAGCAGCCGGGGCACGAGGCGACGTGCTTGCGCAGGCTGCCGCGGCGCAGCGAGCCGCCGCGCAGCGTGGCGAGCTGCTCGCGGATCTCCTCGCACGGGGTCTCGCGAGCGTGCCGGCTCTCGATCAGCGACGAGCGCGCCTGGAACACGAGGGACTTCACCTTCAAGGTCTCACACCCCACGATCTCGGAGATCTCCGCGTGCGAGAGGTCGCCCAGCTCGGAGAGGACGAGCGCCGCGCGCTGGTCCTCGGGAAGCTCGCGGAGGTCGGCGAGCATGCGCCGCAGGTCGTCGCGGTGCTGGACCTGGTGGGTGAGCCCGGCCGTCGGGATGTCGTCGAGCTCCGCGGCCTCCTCGCGGCGGGCGCGCAGGATCGAGAGGCAGCGGTTGCGGGCGATCGTGAAGAGCCATGGCTTGAGGCGGATCGGCTTGTCGCTGCCGACCAGGTCCCCGTGAGCGGAGATGAAGGTGTGCTGGACGGCGTCCTCGGCCTCCTCCTGCGAGGAGAGCATGTGGCGGCAGAACGAGAGGATCGCCCGGTGGTGCCGGTCGTACATGACCTCGAAGGCCACGTCGTTCCCGCGCCGGAGCTGCTCCACCAGCCGCTCGTCGCCGAGCGTGGCGAGCACCCGCTTGGATCGCGGGAGAAAACCGCTGCCGGGGCGAGGCAGCGTGGAGACTTCCATGTATGGATTATGCGCCCTGCCATGGCCACTTGAAACACTTGATCGCACTGGGCCCCTCGGATACCCGTCCAGTGGAACGCGCGACCTGTCCCCGGGTTGGGTAGTTATGCTCGGCCTGTCTTGGTCAGCGTCCGGACAGGCGAGTTCGTCCACGATGGTCATCGGCTCGTCTACGACGAGTTTGGCAGCGGATCGCGGCCATTGCTGCTCCTTCCGGGCCTGCTGCTGCCCCGGCTGATGCACCGGCCGCTGGCGCAATCGCTGGCGGAGCGCGGAAACAGGGTCATCACGCTCGACCTCCTGGGGCACGGCGAGTCCGACATGCCGAGCGACATGTGGCGCTACTCCATGTCCCTCTTCGGCCAGCAGGCCATCGCCTGCCTGGACCACCTGGAGATCGAGCGCGCGGTCGTCGGCGGCACGTCTCTGGGCGCCAACGTCACGCTCGAGGCCCTGGTGCAGGCGCCGGAGCGGATGCAGGGCTCCGTGATCGAGATGCCCGTGCTGGACCACGCCCTGCTGGCCTGCGCCGTGGCCTTCACGCCGTGGATGGTGGCGGTGACCGTGGGCGCGCCCGTGACGCGGCTGGTGAGCCGGGTGATGCGGCGCGTGCCGCGCGGCCTCGCGCACCTCACGGACGTGGGGCTCGACTGGGTCAGCCGCGACCCGGCCCCCTCCGCCGCGGTGCTCCAGGGCCTGTTCTTCGGCCGCGTCGCGCCGCCGCGCGACGAGCGGGCCGGGATCGAGACGCCGTCGCTGGTGATCGGGCACGGGCGCGACCCGATCCACCCCTTCTCGGACTCCGACATGCTGGTCCGGGAGCTGCGCCACGGGCGCCTGATCGAGGCCAACTCGCTCCTCGAGCTGCGGCTGGCCCCGGCCCGCCTGACCGGCGAGATCGCGCGCTTCCTGGACGGGGTCTGGCGCCGCCCGGTGGGCGCCAGTGCGGACCGGACGCGCCGCGCGAGCGCCTAAGCGCCAGAGCGCAACGAGACTTGCGGGGCCGCAACGGCGCTGCAAGTAGCGTGTTTCGGACCCCGTGATGCGGCGAACCCTCCTGCTTGCCGCGGCGCTGGTCGCCGCCATGCTGCTGGTCGTCGGGCCCGCGCTGTCCGTGCGGCCCTACCAGCCGCGCGCGGTCGACTTCGAGCTGGCCGCCCCCGGGCTGTCGGCCGCGGGCTCCGGCCCGTGGTCGTCGGGCGTCGTGCGGGCGCCCAAGCGCTTCAACGTCGTGGGGCTGCGCTGGCGCGGCGAGGCGGAGCCGCGGATCTCGATGCGGGTCCGGAGGGCGGGCGGGGCCTGGAGCCGCTGGGTGCGCGTGGACGGAGGGCCGGAGCACGCGCCGGACCCCGGGAGCGGCGAGGGGTTCGCCGGCACCAGCGCGTCGGACCCGGTCTGGGCCGGCGAGGCCGACGAGCTCCAGTACCGCCT
>JALZEZ010000583.1 GCA_030861775.1 Actinomycetota bacterium | reverse complement strand
AGCCGCCCGTGCTCCGTGCACTCCTCGATCCCCTCCAGCAGCCGTTCGGCCCACGCCATCCAGCCGCTCGCCGCCGCCCGGTTCCCGTTCACCGCACCGTGCAGGAAGGCGAGCCAGCGCGCGGTCGCCGCCGCCTCGGCCTGCATGCCGCGGCGGCGGTAGGCCGCGAACGCGCGCTCCTTCAGCTCGATCGCCTCCCGGTGGCGGCCATCGAAGTGGGCGGCCTCGCTCAGGCCGTCGAGCGCCTCCGCGGTCTCGCCCAGGTCGAGGGCCCGCTCGAAGGCGGAGCGGGCGCCCTGCCAGTCGGCGGCGGCGAGGGACTCCCGGCCGGCGCGCAGCAGGTCGCTCGCGGGGTCCGTGCTCACCGGAGCGCCGCCAGGCCCTCCCGCCGGCCCAGCTCCACGGCCGTCGCGGCCAGCGTCTCCATGCCGGACATCGTGTGCATCGGGTCCTGGTCGCGGCCCTGCCAGACGCTGAAGATCCCCTTCGCCACCGCGTAGTTGAGGTTCAGGTCGTTGCGCCGCACGCCGCCCGGTGGGGTGGGGGAGGCCTCCGGCGCGGCGGGGAGCAGGACCGCGTTGCGGCCGATGTTGTACTTGGACATCCGCATCTCGGCGTGCCAGGCGAGACGCCCGAAGGCCGAGGCGCCGGGCGGGGTGAAGCGCATCACCGCGAACGCGGTGCCGGGCACGGGTAGGTCCGGGAAGGCGAGGTGGTAGGCGGTGCTGTCCTCGGGGGTCCAGCCGCGCCGGGCCGCGCCCTCGAGCATCCCTGGGACGTACGGCGCCGGCGGGAACAGCGCCGGCGTGCTGAGCTCCTGCTCGAGGGTCTGCTGGACGGGCCAGGCCGCCGGGGGCAGGGGCTCGGCGAACGGCCGCGGCCGGTGCATCGGCCGCACGACGCTGCGCGACCCGAGGTACTCCAGCCCCCGCGACTGCGCGTACCCGGTCAGGTCCGACCCGGGCTGCCGCGCACGCGCCTCGGGGACGTCGGCGGGCTTGAACGCCGCGTACGCCGGCAGCGCGTACCGGAACTGCGGGTGCTGCGTGGGCACGGTGCGGAAGCTATCCGACCGCGGAAGCGTCCGCCGGTGCGTGCTCCGGCGCGGCCGGGGGAACAAGCGTGGCAGGCCGAGGTGACTGAGGCGACGGATACGGATGTGCTTGAAGAGCGGTTGAACCCGCTGTTTCGCGCCGTCGGGAGCGTCGTGCTTCACGGCGCGATCCTCGACACGCTTCTTCTCTCCGACATCGTTCAGCGCCACGTGCATTCCCATGAGGAAGCGCTCGACCCTGCTGAACTCATCGACGACCTGGAGAGTCTGTCGATGGGCCGGCTCGCCGGAAAGCTGCGCAACCTCGGGTTGGAACATTCACTGGTCAGCCGAGTCGAGGAGGTCGTCCGGCGCCGGAATCACGTCGTGCATCACCTCCTCAAAGAGCCGGCCACACTGCGAGCGGTCTTCAAGGGCGAGGGCATGGCGGAGGTGGTGACCGACCTGGAAGAGCTCGCGAGCGAGATCCGGAGTGTCGGCGACGCGATTGCACGGCCCGCATTTGCGGGGATGGACGCGCTGCTACCGCTGCCCGTCACGGAGGCGATCGAAAAGATCCAGGCCCTGGACATCCAAGAGGAGGATCCCGCGCCCTTGAAAGAGCTCGCAGCGTTTGCGGAGTTCGTCGATCCGGAAGCCCTCCGAGCTCTGCTGGAGTCGGAGGAAGCCGAGCCGGGCGACAAGTGATCGATTACCGTTGACGCATGAGCGACGAGGTGCGTCTCACGGTCCGCTACACGGACGCCGGCGACGGGTGGGTCACAGCCCAGGTCGCCGAGGTCCCGGGCGCGATCAGCCAGGGCAAGACGCGTGACGAGGCTCGCGCGAACGTCATCGACGCCCTGGCCGTCGTCCTGACTCCGGACGAGGAGCTCGCCGGCGGGCCTCCGGACGACGACAGCGAGTCGCTCACGCTGACCGTCGCTTCGTGAAGCGCACCGATCTCGAGCGCCACCTCCGCTCACACGGTTGTCGTTTCGTCGGCGAAGGCGCACGGCACGTCCCTCCATCGCTCGCCTGAAGGTTCACCGGGACGGGGCGGCGAGCGATTCGAGCTCGTCGGCGGCGCGGGCGGCGCCGTCCTCCCGGCGTAGGGCGCCCGCGAGGCGCCGCGCTCCGGTGCGCAGCGAGTCGTCGGCCAGCGCTCGGGCGACCATCCGGCGCAGCTTCTCCGCGCTCGCGCCCTGGC
>JALZEZ010000290.1 GCA_030861775.1 Actinomycetota bacterium | reverse complement strand
CCGCAGCGGCTCGGCGCGGCGAGCTGGCTGATCGAGGTCGTGCCCGCGCAGGACCCCTTCGCCGAGCGCAGCCGCGCGCTGGTCCGGCGCGTCCGCGCGCTGCCCGGCGTGAGCGTGGGCGGCGACAGCGCCGGCTTCGTCGACCAGGTCGAGAGCATCGAGTCCCACACCCCCGCGGCGCTCGCGCTTGCGTCGGCGGCCACGCTCTTCGTCGTGTTCCTGATGACGGGGTCGGTGGTGCTGCCGGTCAAGCAGCTGCTGCTGAACGCCATGACGGTCGTCGCCACCTTCGGCGTGCTCGTCTGGATCTTCCAGCACGGCCGGCTGCACTGGCTGCTCGACTACGAGGACTGGGGCGCGATCGTCGAGCCGGGCGCGCTGGTGCTGGTGGCGGCGATCGCGTTCGGGCTCTCGACCGACTACGGGATCATCCTGCTGTCGCGCATCCGCGAGGCCCGGGCCCACGCCGGCTCGGAGGGGGCTGCGATCGCCGCAGGTCTCGAGCGGACCGGCCGGATCGTCACGGCCGCGGCGCTGCTGTTCTGCGCGGCCGTGAGCGGCGCGGCCACGAGCCAGATCATGACGGCGAAGGAGGTCGCCCTGGGCATGATGCTGGCGGTGGCGATCGACGCGACCATCGTCCGGTCGCTGCTCGTCCCCGCGCTCATGGCGATCCTCGGTCGCTGGAACTGGTGGGCGCCCACCCCGCTGCGGCGCCGGCGCGGCTAGGCCATCTACAGCCGCCGCTCCTCCAGCACCGCCGGCACGCCGTGCTTCGGCACCATCACGGTGTTGCGCTCGATCATCGGCTCGGGCTCGTCGCGTGCCGGCCGGAGTCGCGTGCGCTCGAGGATCGTTCGCAGGACCGTGCGGATCTCGACGTCCGCGAAGCTCGCCCCGATGCAGCGCCGCACGCCGCCGCCGAACGGCACGAACGTGTAGGTGCCGGGCGAGTCGTCACGCAGGAAGCGCTCCGGCTCGAACCGCTCGGGCCGCTCGAACAGCCGCGGATCGCGGTGCAGGTTGAGGATGCTGACGGTCAGGTACGAGCCGGCCGGCACGTGGTAGCCGCACAGCTCCATGTCGCGGAGCACCTTGCGGCCGACGCGCGGGACCGTCGGGCGGAAGCGCATGCACTCGCGGACCACGGCGTCGAGGTACTCGCCGTCGCCGTTCCCGCCGGCCGCGATCTCCTCGTCCAGCCGCGCGGCCACCTCGCGGTGGTGGAAGAGCAGGTCGAACGTCCACGCGAGCGCGTTGGCGCTGGTCTCGTGGCCCGCGGCGAGGAGGGTCATCAGCTGGTCGCGCAGCTCCTTGTCGGTCAGCGGGCTGCCGTCCTCGCGGCGCGCCGCCAGGAGCAGCGAGAGCACGTCCTCGCCGGGCGCCGCCCGGTGGCGCTCGATCTCCTCGGTCAGCAGGTCGTCGAGCCGGCGCCGCTCGTCGAGGTAGCGCTGCCAGGCGGCCGCCGCGAGGCGGCCGCGCAGGCGGGGGAACAGGAGCTGCACGATGACGGGCGGGGTGGTGGCCGCCGCGAGGAACGAGTCGGCGCGGCGGCGGAACTCGTCGCGGCGCTCGGGCTCCTCGATCCCGCACACCGACCGCAGGATCACCTCCAGCGTGATCGCCTGCATGCGCTCGCGCAGCTCGAACGGCTCGCCCAGCGGCCACTCCGCGATCGAGCGCTCGGCCGCCTCGACCATGGCCTCCCTGTACGCGCCCAGCCGCTCGCCGTGGAACGGAGGCAGCAGCAGCCGGCGCTGGGCCAGGTGCTCGCCGCCGTCCACGTTCAGGAGCGAGTGCGGGCCGACCAGGAACAGCAGGAACTTGTCGTTCGCCATGTTGAACTCGCCCGCGTGCAGCTCGTCGGGGTCGCCGGTGAAGACCGCCTTGATCGCCGCGGGGTCGTTCAGGAAGACGATCTCGCCGTAGCCGCCGTGGACGCGGAACAGCGGCCGGTGGCGGCGCGACATCTCCTCCTCTACCCGGCGCCGCTGGAGGTACCAGAGCGCCGTCTGCGCCCGGCGCGGCAGTCGCGGCGCGGGCGGGCGCCTCACTTCAGGTCCTCGAAGGTGACCCCGGCCGGGGCGTCGAGGTCCAGCCGCGTCACGTTCATCAGCCGCGCGAGCATCATGTAGTAGCCGATCGCGAGCGTCAGCTCGACCGTCTCGCGCGGCGAGAGCGCCTCCGCCACGGCCGCGAACGTGGCGTCGGACGCGTCGCCGTCGCGCACCACCTCGGCCGTGAAGCGCAGGACCAGCCGGTGGCGCTCGTCGAACACGTCCGCCTCGACGTCCGCGCGCCGCAGCGCGTCGATCTGCTCGTCGGGCACGCCGATGCCGCGCGCGAGCGCCTCGTGCTGGACCCACTCGTACTCGGCCGGGGTCAGCCGCGCCACCAGCAGGATCGCCAGCTCGCGGACGACCGGGTCGAGCTGCTGAGCGGTCAGGATCGCCTGGCCGAGGCGCAGCAGCGGGCGGATCGAGGTCTCCGCGTGCGCCGCCATCCGGATGATGTTCAGCTTGAACGGGACCTCGTCGAACGTCTTCCGGACCTCCTCGGAGGCGGTCTCGGGGTCCACGTACGGAAGCCGTGCCATCGCGTGCTCCTCCTCAGCTCGCCGGCGTCGCGGCCGGCTCGACCATGTAGTCCGACAGCGCGCGCCGGATCGCGTCCGGCACGGGCTGCTTGGCGCCGCTCGCCGTGGCGACGCACACGTAGCGGGTCTCGCCGCGCACCACCGGCACGCCCGCCGCGCTCACGTCGAAGCGGACGACCACGGCCGTCGTGCCGATCTCGCGGACGGTCACGGCGACCTCGAGCATGTCGTCGAAGCGCGCCGGGGCGAGGTAGCGGACGTTCGTCTCCGCCACGGCGAGGTCCACCCCCTGCGCGACCGTCTCCTCGTACGGGCCGAGCGCCTCGCGCCACAGCTCGATCAGCGCGGCTTCGAAGAAGTGCAGGTAGAGCGGGTGGCCGACCACGCCCTGGCGGTCGCAGTCGAGCGGGCGCACCCGCGTCGAGTGGACGAACGCGCGCCCGGTCAAGAGCCGTCGCGGGCGCGCGCCGCCGCGACCGTCTGCCGCAGGACCTCCTCGGCCCGGTGGCGGGGCTGCCAGCCCAGCTCCGTGCGCGCCTTCGAGGTGTCCATCGCCACCGAGCGCTGCACGAGGTTCGTGAAGAACTGGATCTCGGCCGGCGCCTTCGGCAGCGCGGCCACGCCGCGCGCGGCGGTGACCATCGCCCGCCGCGGCACGTTGACCGGGTACCAGCCGAGCTCGCGCGCGATGTCGGTGAGGCTCACGGTGCCGTCGCCCGCGATGTTGTAGGCGCCCGGCCTGCCGCGGCCGAGCACCGCGGCCACGATCGCGTCGGCCACGTCGTCCGCGTGGACGAGCTGCACGGCCTCGCCCGCGTCGGGCACGACCGGCTTGAGGCGGCGGAAGCGGCCGAGCCCGCGCATGAGGCCGTCCGGCATCTGGTGGCCGATCCGGATGTAGGGGTTGTCGTCGAGCAGCGCGAGCGACTCCGGGCCGCCGACGATGCACGGCCGCAGCACGTAGGTGTCGAGCCGGCCGTCGGCGATCTCGGCGAGCATCCCCTCGTTCTGCGCCTTCTGCTCGGAGTAGTCGTACTTGCGCGTGGGGCGCAGGGGCTCGTCCTCCGTCAGTGGCAGCCGCGCGTCGTCGTTGAAGCCGTAGGCCGCGACCGAGGACGCGTACACGAGCCGCCGGGCGCCCGCGGCGACGGTGGCCTCGAACACGTTCCGCGTGCCCTCCACGTTCACGCGCCAGGTCTCGTCGTGGCCGCCGAACACGATGAATGCGAGGTGCACGACCACGTCGGCGCCCCTCACGAGCTCCTCCACGGCGGCGCGGTCCATCATGTCGCCCCGCACGTAGGTCGTCTTGGTCCATCCCTGCGCGGCCGCGTCGAACGGCCGCCGCGCCATGCCGCGCACGGTCGCGATGTCGTCGACGCGCTCGAGCGCCGAGATCAGCGGGCGCCCGATGTCACCGGTCGGACCGGTGACGGCAACCGTCAGCCCGTCTGTTCGAGCCGCCTCCACAGCGGAGGCAGTCTACGCGTGGGCCGCTTTCGCGCGGACGCCGAGATGTCCGCGTGCTGACGGCTGGCGCCGGGGCGCTCGCGGTCAGTCGGCGAACCGCGCGGGCCGCTTCTCGAGGAACGCCGCGACCGCCTCCGCCGGGGCGTTCCCGTGCAGGGCCATGATCTGCTGGCGGTCCTCGTACTCGATCGCCGCCCGCTCGGACGGGATCTCCAGAGCCGACCACATCCCCTGCTTGGTCAGGCGGATCCCCCAGGGTGACCAGGCCGCGATCTGCTCGGCGGCCTCCACCGCCCGGCCGACCAGCGCGTCCGCCTCGACCACCTCCGCGACGAGGCCCATGCGCTCGGCCTCCTCGGCCCGCACCTTGCGGCCGGTGAGCATCATCTCGTGCGCGCGCGAGGCTCCGACCAGCCGCGGCAGGAGCCAGCTCGTGCCCATGTCGCAGTTCGACACGCCCACGTTGACGAAGATCGCCCGGAACACCGCCTCGGGGGCGGCGTAGCGGATGTCGGAGCCGAGGGCCAGGGCGAGCCCGAACCCGGCCGCGGCGCCGTTGACCGCGGCGATGATCGGCTGGGGCGTCTCGCGCAGCTTGAGGACGAGCCGGGAGAGGTGCTCCTGGTTGCCGAGGCGGTCGCGGGCGTTGTCGGTGCCGTCGTTGCCGGGCGCCTCGCCGTAGCCGCGCAGGTCGAGCCCGACGCAGAAGGCGCGGCCGGCGCCGGTGAGCACCACCGCCCGGCAGGAGCGGTCGGCGGCGATCCGGTCGAGCTCCTCGTACAGGGCCTGGCAGAGGTCGGCGGTCATCGCGTTGAGGGCGTCCGGGCGGTTGAGCGTGAGGACGCGTACGGCGGGTGACGGAGAGTCGGTCTTGAGCATCGGGCGATTATCCCGCCGGGGGGCCGCGCCGGGGGCTCGCGGGGGCCCGCGATGGTGGGCTCGCC
>JALZEZ010000289.1:4363-5016 GCA_030861775.1 Actinomycetota bacterium | reverse complement strand
GGCGCGGCCCGCGGGCGCCCGGAGCACAGGAGCTCGAGACCGGGCTCGCGGAGCTGGGCGCGGCGCCGGTGCTCGCGGCGTGCGACGCCGGCGAGCGCGGGGAGCTGTCGAGGCTGATCGAGTCGATCGCGCCGGAGCGCCCGCTCACGGCGGTCATCCACGCGGCGGGCGTGATCGAGGACGGCTTGGTGGAGGCGCTCACGCCGGAGCAGGTCGATCGGGTGATGCGCCCGAAGGCCGACGGGGCGCTCCACCTGCACGAGCTCACCGAGGGGCTCGAGCTGACCCACTTCGTGGTGTTCTCCTCGTTCGCGGCGACGCTCGGCGCGCCCGGGCAGGCCAACTACGCGGCGGCGAACGCGTTCGCCGCCGCGCTCGTGCAGCGACGGGCCGCGGGCGGGCTGCCCGCCATGTCGCTCGTCTGGGGGGCGTGGTCGGCCTCGGGCGGCATGACCGGCGATCGAGACGAGGCCGACAAGGCGCGGATCCGGCGGCTCGGCGCCGCGCTGCTGACGAACGACGAGGGGCTGGCGCTCTTCGACGCGGCCATCCAGGCGGACGACCCGGTGCCGGTGCTCGTGCGCCTCGACCTCCCCGCGCTGCGAGCGATGGCGCGCGACGGAGCGCTCCCCGCGATCCTGAGCGGGCTCGTG
>JALZEZ010000289.1:0-4353 GCA_030861775.1 Actinomycetota bacterium | reverse complement strand
CCGCGCCCGGCCCGGGCGCGGGGAGGAGGGGGTGGAGTCGCTACGGCGGCGCCTGTCCGGGGTGCCGGAGCCGAAGTGGCCGGAGATCGTCCTCGACCTCGTTTGCGACCGCATCGCCGACGTCCTCGGTCTCGAGTCGCGCGAGACGGTGAACCCGGAGCTCACGTTCAAGGAGATGGGCTTCGACTCGCTCGATGCGGTCGAGCTGCGCAACGGCATCATGAGGTCGACGCGGCTTCACCTGCCCGCGACGGTGGTGTTCGACCATCCGACGCCCGTCGCGGTGGCCGAGCACATGCTCGCGCAGCTATCCGGCGGCGGCGCGGCGCGACCGCAGCCCGAGGAGCGCGTGCTCGCGGTCGACGAGCGCGTCCAGAGCCTGCTGGCGGGTCCGGGCGAGTCCGCGGACGTCGCGGTCGAGGACCTCGACGCGGTCTCCGACGAAGAGATGTTCGCTCTGATCGACAAGAAGTTCGGATCCTCATGAGCGACGAGCAGCGCCTTCGCCAGTACCTGCGCAAGGTCACCGGGGACCTCCTCACGGCGGACCAGCGCGTGCGCGAGCTCGAGCAGCGCGAGCGCGAGCCGATCGCCATCGTCGGCATGAGCTGCCGCTATCCGTCGGCCGTCCGCTCGCCGGACGAGCTCTGGCGGATGGTGGCCGGCGGCGTAGACGCCGTGGGCGAGTTCCCGGACGATCGCGGCTGGGACCTCGACGGGCTCCATCACCCCGATCCGGACCATCCCGGCACGGTCGCCTCCCGCGGCGGCGCGTTCCTGCGCGACATCGACCGGTTCGACGCCGGCTTCTTCGGCATCAGCCCGCGCGAGGCGCTGGCGATGAACCCGCAGCAGCGGATCATGCTCGAGCTCGCGTGGGAGGCGCTCGAGGACGCGGGCATCGACCCGAGCTCCCTGCGCGGCAGCGACACGGGGGTGTTCGCCGGCGTCTTCCACGACGATTACAGCGTCGGCACGGCGCGCACCTCGAAGTCCCCCGATCTCGAGGCCTACGCGTACATGGGCGATGCGTCGTGCGTCCTGTCCGGACGCGCGGCCTTCACGTTCGGCTTCGAGGGACCTGCGCTCTCCGTCGACACGGCCTGCTCGTCGTCGCTGGTCGCCATCCATCTGGCCTGCCACGAGCTGCGCAAGGGCGGCTGCTCGCTCGCGTTGGCGGGTGGCGTCACGACGCTGGCGACGCCGATGTTCCTGATCGCCATCAGCCGTCAGAGGGTCGTGTCGCCCGACGGCCGCTGCAAGGCCTTCGGGGCGGGGGCCGACGGCGTCGGCTTCTCCGAGGGCGCGGGCCTCCTGGTGCTCGAGCGGCTCTCGGACGCGCTCGCGAACGGGCACGAGGTGCTGGCGCTCGTGCGCGGCTCGGCGGTCAACCAGGACGGCGCCTCGAACGGGCTGACGGCGCCGAACGGCCCCTCGCAGGAGCGCGTGATCCGGCAGGCGCTGGCGAACGCGGGGCTTTCGGCGGCGGACATCGACGCGGTCGAGGGCCACGGCACCGGAACGACGCTGGGCGACCCGATCGAGGCCCAGGCGCTGCTCGCCACCTACGGGCGCGAGCGCTCCAACGGCCCGCTCCACCTCGGCTCGATCAAGTCGAACATCGGCCACACCTCGGCCGCGGCCGGCGTGGCCGGCGTGATCAAGATGGTCGAGGCGATGCGCCACGGCCTGCTCCCGCCCTCGCTGCACTGTGAGGAGCCGTCGCCGCACGTCGACTGGTCGGCGGGCGACGTGGAGCTGCTGCGCGAGCCGGTCGAGTGGCCGGCGGGCGAGCGGCCGCGCCGGGCCGGGGTCTCGTCGTTCGGGATCAGCGGAACCAACGCGCACGTGATCGTCGAGGAGGCGCCGGTGTTCGAGGAGCCGCCCGTCGAGCGCTCCGAGCTCCCGGCGCTGCCGCTGCTCGTCTCCGCGCACGGCGAGGACGCGCTGCGGGCGCAGGCCGAGCGACAGCGCGGGTGGCTCGCCGAGCGGCCCGAGCTCGAGCCGCTCGACGTGGCGTACTCGCTCGCGACGGCGCGGGCGAAGCTCGATCACCGGGCCGCCGTGGTGGGCGGCGATCGCGAGGGGCTGGTCGCGGGGCTCGACGCCCTCGCCCGCGGCGAGCCGGCCGATCGCGTGGCGGCCGGTCAGGCCCGCGGCGGCGACGTGGTGTTCGTCTTCCCCGGCCAGGGCTCGCAGTGGCAGGGGATGGGGCTCGAGCTGCTCGACTCCCAGCCCGCCTTCGCCGAGTCCCTGCGCGCCTGCGCCGAGGCGCTCTCCCGCTACGTCGGCTGGTCGCTCGAGGACGTCCTGCGCGGCGCCGAGGGCGCGCCGTCGCTGGAGCGAGTCGACGTGGTCCAGCCGGCGCTCTTCGCGATGATGGTCTCGCTGGCCGCGCTGTGGCGGAGCTACGGCGTCGAGCCCGCCCATGTGGTGGGCCACTCGCAGGGCGAGGTCGCCGCCGCGTACGTGGCCGGCGGGCTCTCGCTCGACGACGCCGCCCGCATCGTGGCGCTGCGCAGCCAGGCCGTCCGCGACGTGATGGCGGGCCACGGCGGCATGGTCTCGGTGGCGCTCGCGCCGGAGGCGGCCGAGGCACGGATCGAGCCGTTCGGCGAGCGCCTGTCCCTGGCCGCGGTCAACGGCCCCGGCTCGGTGGTGATCTCGGGCGAGGTCGAGGCGCTCGACGAGCTGCTCGCCGCCTGCGAGGCCGACGGCACCTGGGCCCGCAGGATCCCGGTCGACTACGCCTCGCACTCCGCCGCGGTCGAGGACCTGCGCGAGCGGCTGGCCGAGGACCTCGCGGGCATCGAGCCGCGCCCGGGCACCGTGCCGTTCCTCTCCACCGTCAGCGCGGAGCCGGTCGACACGGCCACGCTCGACGGCGACTACTGGTTCCGCAACCTCCGCAACCCGGTCCGCTTCCACGACGCCGTCCAGGCCCTGATCGCCGGCGGCGCCGGCGCGTTCCTCGAGATGAGCCCACATCCGGGCCTGAGCGTCTCGGTGACCGAGGCGTCCGACCGCGTCGCGGTCGTCGGATCGCTCCGCCGCGGCGAGGGCGGGCTCGACCGCTTCCTGACGTCGCTCGGCGAGGCCCACTGCCACGGCGTCCCCGTGGACTGGCACGCGCTCTTCGACGGCACCGGCGCACGGCGCGCCGAGCTCCCCACCTACGCCTTCCAGCGCCAGCGCTTCTGGATCGAGTCGAGCGCGGGTGCGGGCGACGTCGGCGCCGCCGGGCTCGACACCGTCGACCACCCGCTGCTCGGTGCGGCGGTGCAGATGGCCGACGCCGACGAGTGGCTCTTCACCGACCGCTGGTCGCTCGCGACGCATCCGTGGCTGGCCGACCATGCCGTGTTCGACACCGTGATCGTGCCGGGGACCGCGTTCGCCGAGCTCGCCCTGCGGGCGGGTCGCGAGGCCGGCTGCGAGCTGGTCGAGGAGCTGACGATCCAGGCGCCGCTCGTCCTGCCCGAGCACGGCTCGGTCCATGTACAGGTCGCCGTCGGCGAGCCGGGCTCGGGCGGCCGCCGCGAGATCGCGATCCACTCGCGCGCGACCGCGAACGACGAGGACGAGGCCGAGGCGGCGGAGTGGGTGCGCCATGCGAGCGGCGTCCTGGCGGTGGCGCCGGAGCACGCCGGCGACGAGGCGGCCGAGCGGCTCGCGAGCGAGGCGTGGCCGCCCGCCGGAGCGGAGCCGGTCGACCTCGGAGACCTGTACGACCGCCTGGCCGACGGCGGCTACGTCTACGGGCCGGCGTTCCAGGGCGCGACGGCGGCGTGGCGCCGCGGGGACGAGCTGTTCACCGAGGTCTCCCTCGACGACCGGAGCGCCGGCCGGGCCGCGCGGTTCGGGATCCACCCCGCGCTCTTCGACTCGGCCTTCCACCCGCTCCTGGGCCTGCTCCTCGAGGAGCTCGCGGCGGACGAGGTGCGGCTCCCGTTCTCCTGGTCGGGCGCGCGGATCCTGCGTCCCGGGGCGTCGTCGCTGCGCGTGTCGGTCGTGAACACCGGGGCGGAGACGGCCCGGGTGACCGCGCTCGACGAGACGGGCGCTCCGTGCCTGGTGGTCAACGAGCTCGCCTCGCGGACGCTGGACGCCTCGCGGCTGGCGCCGGCGCGGCGAACCGGCGCCGACTCGCTGTTCACGATCGACTGGGCCGAGGTCCCGCTCGCCCCGCCGAACGGCGACCAGCACCGCTTCGCCGCACTCGGCGACGTGCACGGCATCGCCGCCGGCACCGAGCGCTACGAGGACCTCGCGGCGCTGAGCGCGGCGATCGAGGCGGGGAGCCCGGTGCCGGACGTCGTCGTCGCCGGCACGCCCACGGCCGCCGACGCGGAC
>JALZEZ010000288.1 GCA_030861775.1 Actinomycetota bacterium | reverse complement strand
GCTTCGCCGAGGCGTCGCTGCTCGCCGGCCAGGTGGCGGTGCTCGACAGCGGGCGGGTGGCCCAGCGCGGCACGCCCAGCGAGCTGGCCTCCTCCCCCGCCTCGTCCTTCGTGGCCGACTTCACGGGGGCGGTGGTCCTGACCGGCACCGCCCGGGCCGGCGGGAGCGGGCTCACGGTGGTCGAGCTCGACGGGGGCGGCCGCGTGGAGAGCACGGACGCCGCGAGCGGGAGGGTGGCGGTGAGCGTGCACCCGTGGGACATCGTGCTGGAGGCGGAGCCGGGCTCCGCGCACAACCGGCTCGCCGCCGAGGTGGTCGCCGTCACGCGGATCGGTAACCGCGCCCGGGTGGGCCTCGCGGCACCGCAGCCGCTCACCGCCGAGATCACCACCGAGTCGCTCGACCGGCTCGGCATCGCGGTCGGGTCGCGGGTCACCGCCGTCTGGAAGGCGGCCGCCACGAAATTGCTCCCGATCTAGTCAACCTTCGGCCGCGGGTGCCGTTGACATGGGCATACACAGGGGGCCGATTCGGCACATACCCCTCGGTCCGCCCCCTGGCAGTACCCCTATGCGGCCCTGGCCGCGTGCGATCGTGAGCCTCTCGCACGCGGCCGGGCGCTAGGGTCTCGCGCCTGATCGAGTTCGAGCTCACCGACGAGCAGAAGCTCATCCGCGAGACCGCCCGCGACTTCGCCGACCGCGAGATCATCCCGGTCGCGCGCGACAACGACCGCAACGAGCGGTTCGACCTCGACCTGGTCAAGAAGCTCGGCGACATGGGCTACCTGGGCCCGATCGTCGCCGAGGAGTACGGCGGCCGCGGGCTCGACTACCGGACCTACGGGCTGATCGTCGAGGAGATCGGGCGCGGCGACTCGTCGGCGCGCACGGTGGTCAGCGTCCAGACCTCGCTCGTCTGCAGCTCGATCCAGCGCTGGGGCAGCGAGGACCAGAAGCACGAGTGGCTGCCGAGGCTGTGCAGCGGCGAGATCCTCGGCTGCTTCGGGCTGACCGAGCCCGACACCGGCTCCGACGCCGCCAACCTCAAGACCCGCGCCGAGAAGACCGACGGCGGCTGGCGCATCAGCGGCCAGAAGCAGTGGATCTCGATGGGCAACTACGCCAAGGTCGCGCTGATCTTCGCCCAGACCGACCCGGAGCAGAAGCACCGCGGCCTCGCGGCCTTCCTAGTCCCCACCGACTCCGACGGCTTCTCCGCCAGCTCGATCCACGGCAAGCTCGGGCTGCGCGCCTCCGACACCGCGGAGCTCTCGCTCGACTCGGTCGAGGTCGGGGACGAGGCGCTGCTCGGCGAGGTCGGCGAGGGCTTCAAGGTGGCCATGTCGGCGCTCGACTCGGGCCGCTTCAGCGTGGCAGCCGGCTGCGTGGGCATCTGCCAGGGGTGCGTGAACGCGTCGGTGGACTACGCCAAGGAGCGCAAGCAGTTCGACCGCCCGATCGCGAGCTTCCAGCTCGTCCAGGCGATGCTCGCGGACATGATCGTCGACACCGAGGCGGCGCGGGGGCTGGTGTGGCGGTCGGGCTGGCTGAAGGACACCGGCAAGCCGAACACGACGGAGACGTCGGTCGCGAAGCTGTTCGCGACGGAGGCCGCCGTGCGGACCGCGAACACCGCCATCCAGGTGCATGGTGGTTCGGGTTACGTCGACGACCACCCCGTGGAGCGGTACCTGCGTGACGCGCGCGTGACGACGTTGTACGAGGGAACCTCCCAGATCCAGAAGCTCATCATCGGCCGTGCAGCCACCGGAATCAACGCTCTTAGCTGAACGCCACGACGCGGTGGCCGTCGCCCGGCTCAACCGGCCGGAGGCGCGCAACGCGCTGTCCTCGGAGGTGCTCGAGGAGCTGGCCGCGCTCCTCGAGGGCTGGGACTACGACCCCGAGATCCGCTGCATCGTGATCGCGGGCGGCGACGAGTTCTTCGCCGCCGGCGCGGACATCAAGGCGATGGCCGAGCGCTCGTTCCAGGAGGTGCTGAGCGCCCCCTCGCAGCGCTTCTGGCCGCGCGTGGCCGAGATGAGGACGCCGCTGATCGCGGCCGTCTCCGGCTACGCGCTCGGCGGCGGCTGCGAGCTGGCGCTGGCCTGCGACATGATCGTCGCCTCCGAGACCGCCGAGTTCGGCCAGCCCGAGATCCTGCTGGGCCTGATCCCGGGCGGCGGCGGCACCCAGCGTCTGACCAAGACGATGGGCAAGCAGCGGGCGATGGAGCTCGTGCTCACGGGCCGCCGCATCACGGCGCGCGAGGCCTACGACATGGGGATCGTCAACGCCATCGACGAGGACTGGCTCGGCAAGGCGATGGAGATCGCTCAGGTGATCGCGCGGCGGCCGCCGGTCGCGGTCCGGCTGGCGAAGGAGGCGGTGCTCGCCGCGGAGGCGGTCGAGCTCGACCGCGAGCGGCGGCTGTTCGAGCTGGCCATGGCCACCGAGGACCGGGTCGAGGGGATGCGGGCCTTCATCGAGAAGCGGAAGCCGGACTTCAAGGGCCGCTAGCGGTAGCCGCTCGCGGTGCGGCTCGCATTGTCGCCCGAGACGAGCCGCCACTGCCCGCCGCGGCGATTCACCGCGACGTTGAAGTAGCCGCGCGAGTTCAGCTTCACGGTCCTGTACTTCTTGAAGCTGCGCTTCGACGAGCTGCGCCACTGCAGCTCGGCCTCGCCGCCGCTCGCGGCGCGCACCTGGCCCCAGACCCGCTTGGTCGAGACCCAGATCGGCAGGCGGTAGGCGGCCAGGCTCGGCTTCGCGTCGCCGTTCGAGCGGCGCAGGCCGGTGTTGAACTGGTCCTCCTCGGGCGGATCGACCAGCTCGTACTGCGAGACCGAGCGGATCCGGCCGTCGCGGTAGGCCATCCAGTCGGCCTGGTTGATCCAGCGCGCCTGGGTGCCGAGCGAGACGCCGAAGCGGTCCGGCGGCTTGGTCTGCACGCCGTACTCGGTGAGGAAGACCGGGGCCTTCTTCCCGATGCGCTTGCGCGCGGCGCCCTGGTCGAGCACGCGGTAGAGGTTGCGGATCGACGCGAGCGGCACGTCGTCGCGGCCGGCCCGCGCGGTGGGCGAGCCGAGCGCGGCGCGCGTGTACGGGTGGTGGGCCACGGCGGACGGCAGGGCGCGATAGCTCCCCTTGCAGCCGAGCTTCGAGCTCGACGTGGCGCGGCCGCGGGTGTCGATGCAGAGCAGGTCGCGCCAGAACGCGAGCGGGCCACGGGAGCGGGTGGCGAGGGCGCCGCCGGTGCGGCCGATCGGCGCGGTCTCGCCGACCAGCACCTGGTCGTCGCCGTGGCCGGAGGCCGCCAGGCCGTCCAGCGCCGCGTACAGCAGGCCGCGGTAGATCCGGGCCGAGGCGGGCACCGGCTTCCTGCTCGAGCCCGTGTACTGCGGGGTGAGCCACGACCCGAGGTTCGGCTCGTTCCACACCGACCAGCGCCCGACGCGCGGGAGCGTCGTGCCGGCCTGCGCGGCCTGGACGCCGTTGACCTGGTCGAGGGGCCCGTCGGCGGGCGTGCCGGTCTTCGGCAGCGGCAGCATGCCGGAGCTGCCCGACGAGCCGCCGATCACGTAGCTGCCCGAGTAGCGCTTGCCGATCGCGGTGACGAACGACTTGAACTCGTCGCGGTTCGGGTCGCAGGTGCGGCGGTCGCCGCAGGGCGAGGCCCACTTGGGCGCCGGCCCGGTGACTGTGACGTAGACGCCGATCCCGCGCTGCGCGGCGCCCTGGAGCAGCGAGTCGAGCGCGGACCAGTTGTCGGAGGGGTACGCGCCCGGGTCGGTCGCGTCGAAGCCCGGCTTGCTCTCGGAGTCGCGCTCCGGCGCGATCCGCGCCCAGATCGCGTTGACGCGGATCGTGTCCACGCCGAGGGCCTTCAGCTCGTCGAGCGTCTGGTTGCGGACGTCCGGGCCGCTCTCGAGGAGCTGGCGGTCGTCCTGGAAGATCGATTCCTGGCCGGTGGACGCGCTCGCCGGGGCGGCCAGCAGCGCGACGAACAACATGACTATGTACGTGATTCGGGGCATAGGAGGGGGTTGTCCGGGATGGACACGCGCCGGCGGCGCGAGTTGCGGCGGGCCGAGCGGCTTAACCCGGGCATATGATCCCGGCCGCCTTGGACCCGCTGAAGAGCGAATGACCGTATCAACCCGCGTCCTGGGCGTCGTGGGCGCCGGCACGATGGGCTCTGGAATCGCGCAGCTCGGCTGCGTGGCCGGTCTGGAGACGTACATGCACGACCCGGTACCGGAGGCGCTCGCCAAGGGCGAGGAGCGTCTGCGCGCCGGTATTGCGAAGGGGGCGGAGAAGGGGAAGTGGGCGGCGGACGCGGCGGATCACCTCCGCCTGGCACACGCCCTCGAGGATCTCTCTGAGTGCGACCTGATCATCGAGGCAGCCCCTGAGCGGGTGGATCTCAAGCGCGATCTGTTCGAGCAGCTCTCGGCCATCGCGCCCGATGCGGTGCTCGCTACGAACACGTCGTCGATCTTGGTGACGAGTCTGGCCAGCGCAGCGGCGAGGCCGGAGAACGTGGTCGGGATGCACTTCTTCAATCCGCCGCCCTTGATGAAGCTGGTGGAGGTGATCGCTGCCGAGCAGAGCGGTGATCGGGCCGTGGCGGAGGCACTTGGCGTTGCCGAGCTCATGGGCCGGCAGCCGATCCGGGCAAAGGACGGGCCGGGGTTCCTCGTCAACCGCTGCAACCGGCCGTTCGGGGCGGAGTCGCTGCGGCTGCTCCAGGAGGGCGTCGCGACGCACGAGCAGATCGACCGGATCGTGCGGCTGGCGGGCGGCTTCCGGATGGGGCCGTTCGAGCTGATGGACCTGGTGGGGATCGACGTCGGGTTCGAGGTCGCGAAGTCGTTCACCGAGCAGAGCTTCGGCGAGCCGCGCTGGAGGCCGAGCCCGCTCCAGGCGCGGATGGTCGCGGCGGGGCGGCTCGGGCGGAAGACCGGCCGCGGCTGGTACGAGTACCCGCCGGGGAGGCCGGACGACCCCGAGCC
>JALZEZ010000582.1 GCA_030861775.1 Actinomycetota bacterium | reverse complement strand
GGCGGGGGCCGGTACCGGGGCGGGGGCGGCGGCCCCGTCGGCCGTGGGAGCCCCCGGCAGCACGGCCTCCGGCGCGACGGGCTCCGCGCCCACCTGGCCGGGGTCCCCCGCCTCGGGTGTGAAGGTCGCGGTGGGGGTGGGCGTGCTCGGCGGCGCGGGAACCGGCTTGCCGGACTTCGGCACGGCGTTCTGGACGATCGACATGGGGTCCACCGCGACCTTGTCCAGCGCGACCTGGGGCGCGAACGGCTCGCCCAGCACCTGCGAGATCGTCGCCTTCAGGCCGATGTTCCAGCCCGGGTCGAAGCGCCACTCGGCCAGCGTCCAGTCCCTGCTCCAGACCCTCTTGCTGAGCCAGCCGACGCCCACCTCCACCGCGGCGTAGGCCTTGACAGCCGCCGCGAGCTGCGCGGCGGCCTCGAGCAGGGCGGTCCCGCGCAGCGCGTACTGGCCGTCCTCGTACGCGAACGTCGGGCTCAGCGTGATCGCGCCGTAGACCCCGGCGATGCCGTTGACCTTGATGCCGCCGGTCAGCTCGGCGACCAGCGCCGCCAGGCCCACGCCGCCGCCGACCTCGAGCACGACCTCCGCCCCGGCGGGGATGTTCAGGTCGCCGGAGATCGAGAACGCCGGCTCCACGTCCGGCCGCGTGCTGATGTTCCCCTCCGCCTTGATGTTGCGGAACGTGCCCGGGCCGAGGTTCGCCCGGAAGCCCGCGTTGGCGAAGACCTTCGCGATCAGCCCGATCGTCCCGACGACCGGGATCTTGATCCCCCACAGCGGAAACGAGTCCTTGAAGTCGAAGAAGCTGTACTCGGTCTCCCAGGCCTTGAACAGCTTGATCTCGCCGGGCAGGGCGAGAGTGCCGGCCGCGTCGACGTTCAGGTCCGGGTGGACGACGAGGCCGATCGTGCCGGTCAGCCAGTCGGTCAGCCGGAAGGTGGCCTCGCCCTCGCCCGAGATCTTCCCCTCGGGGTCCACGCGGAGCAGCACCTTGCCCGCGAAGCGCCCCAGCGAGTAGGCGAGGGTGCCCTCGCCGGAGAAGATCTGGTCGCGGTAGCTCAGCAGCACCGTGCCGCTCAGCGGGCCCAGGCCCACGCCGGTCCGGAGGTCGCCCTGGAGCTGGCCCTCCTTGTAGTCGAACCGGCCCTCGACCGGCTGGAGCGGAGGGACGTTCACGACCATGTCGGCGCCCACGCTCAGCACGCCTTCGGCGTACGAGACCTTGAAGTCGCCGCCCCCCACCGGCCCGATCTCGATCCGGCCCGACCCGGAGGCGTCGATGCCGCCGTCCTCGCGCAGGGTCAGCACGACCTGCCCCTTCTTGAGCGCGGGGATCGGGATGTCGGCGGACTGGATCTTGATGCTCCCGCGCGGTCGCCCCTGTGCGTCCAGCGTGAACTTCACCTCCGAGCCCGTGAGCGGCGGCGCCGTCACGGCCACGGCGCCCTTCGCGCCGCGGAAGCCGTCCGCGCCGATGGCGGCCTCCGTCAGCGTGAGCGTGCCGAGGCCGGCGTAGCCCGCCTCGAGCCCCACCAACCCCGAGAGCTTGCCCTCGACGAGCGTGATCTTCCCGTTCACGTTCGTCAGCGTCAGCCCCGGAATCGTCGACTTCGCGGTCTCCATGCCGAGCGTCACGTCGGCGCCGAGCTTGCCGTCCGCGACCGTGAAGGCGCCCTTCGTGCCCGCCAGCAGCGGCATATCCAGGATGAACCCGCCGCCGCCCTCGAAGCCGTCGCCCGTCATCGTGACCGACACGTTCCCGGCGCCCAGCGCGGCGTGGTGGAAGCGCGCCGTGAGCGAGCCGGTCAGCCGGTCGCCGTCGAAGGCCGCGGTCGCGCGGCCCTCGTCGACGGTCACCTTCGGGATCGGCAGCTTGAGCTGCGGCCCGTCGATCTCGAGCCCGCCCTTCCAGCGTCGCTCGGCGTACTCGAACGAGGCCAGCGGCCGGTTCAGGATCCCCACCTCGAACACGGCCTTCTTGGTGCCGCCGCTCACGTTGCCCTCCTCGTCGACCGTGAGCGTCACCTGGCCGCTTACGAACGGCGCGCGTATGTCGCCGGTGAGCGTGGCGGCGCCGGGCTTGCCGCCACGCGCCCGTTGCACGACGAGCTTCCTGAGCCCCAGGCCGGGGATCCCCAGGCCGCGCTCCCTCAGGTCCACGGTCCAGCCGCCGCTCTCGGTCCGGCGCACGCCCTCGCCGCCGAGCAGGATCTCGATCGGGGCGGGCCCGAGGTTCAGCTTGAACG
>JALZEZ010000066.1 GCA_030861775.1 Actinomycetota bacterium | reverse complement strand
CGCCTGGAGCACCACCAGCGCGAGCGTCCCCAGCCCGAGCGCGAACGCCGCGCCGGTGATCGCCACCAGCGCCCGGCCCTCGAGCGGCGCGTAGTCGCCGCGCTCCACCGCCGCGGCCACGTCGCGCTCGCGGCGCAGGCCGTAACCCACCAGCGCCATTCCCACCAGCGCCCAGCCGCCGCCGATGACCGCGTAGGGCCAGGGGGCGGCGTCGTCGATCAGCTCCGGCAGCACCCGTCCCACCGCCAGCCCGGCGGCCAGGCAGGTCACGCCGGTGCGCAGCCAGGCCAGGAACGTGCGCTCGTTCGCGAGCCGGGTGCGCCGCAGGGCGTCGCCGGTCATCGGGTCGGTCACCGGCCGCGACTATAAGTTGGCCGCAGGATGAGCACCGCCGAGGGCACCCGCGCACCCCGCATCGCCGCGGTGCTGCGCGAGGAGGAGCGGGTCACGCCGCTCGAGCTGTTCTTCGACCTGGTGTTCGTCCTCGCCCTCACCCAGTGCACGGCCCTCATGGCCGCGGTGCCGAGCTGGGAGGGTCTCGCCCAGGCGCTCCTGATCATGGGCCTGCTCTGGTGGTCGTGGAGCGGCTACGCCTGGCTCACCAGCGTGCTCGACCCGGAGGAGGGCGCGGTCCGCTCGTGATGTTCGGCGCGATGGCCGCCTTCCTGGTCTGCGCGCTCTGCGTCCCGACCGCCTTCGACGACAACGCCCTCCTGTTCGCCTGTGCCTACGGCGCCGTGCGCGTCGCCCACATCGGCCTGTTCGTACTGGCGAGCCGCGACGACCCCGCGCTGCCACTCGGTCTTCACCCTCTCCGTGAGCACGGCGATCAGCGTCGGCCTGGTGGCGGGCGCCTCGGCCACCGACGACGTCCTCCAGGGCGCGATCTGGGCCTTCGCTCTGCTGCTCGACTTCGGCGGCCCGTATTTCTTCGGGGCCGAGGGCTGGCGGCTGATGCCCGAGCACTTCGCCGAGCGCTTCGGCCTGATCGTGATCATCGCGCTCGGCGAGTCGATCGTCGCCATCGGCGTCGGCGCCGAGGTCGGCATCGACGCCGGCGTGGTGGTCGCGGCCGTGCTCGGGATCGCCAGCGCCGCGGCGCTGTGGTGGCTCTACTTCGACGTGGTGGCGATCGTCGCCGCCCGCCGCCTGGCCAAGGCGGCCCCCGGCCGCGAGCAGAACGCGATCGGCCGCGACTCCTACGGCTACCTGCACTTCCCGATGATCGCCGGCATCGTGCTCGGCGCGATGGGGCTGAAGAAGACGCTCGGGGACACCGGCGCGGAGCTCGAGCTGGTCCCCGCCGTCGCGCTGCTGGGCGGCGCCTCGCTCTACCTCCTCGCGCACGTCGCGTTCCGGCTGCGCAACATCGGCACGCTCAACCGCCAGCGCCTGCTCTGCGCCATGCTGCTCTCCGCGCTGATCCCTGTTGCGATGGAGATCCCGGCGCTGGCCTCGCTCGGCGTGCTGGTCGGCGTCCTGGCGCTGCTGATCGGCTACGAGACGATCCGCTTCGCCGACATCCGCGACCGCATCCGCCACCAGCTGGCGCGCGAGGCGGCGAGCCCCTGAAAAGAAAATCCCGCCGCGGCGAGGCCGGTCCGGAAGGCCAGTCTCGCCACGGCGGGTGAATTCGGGGGGAGCGGGGCCCGCGACGCCTGTGTCTGGGTTGTCCCGAACCTCAGCCCGAGGTTCTGACTCGTGTGTGTTCGACGCTTGTCTCGATAGAGCAGCGGCGTCTGACCGCTATGTCGGCACCCGGGGCAGCGGGCTTTAGTTGGGGCCTCGTGTTACAGGAACGTAAAAAAGGGGTCAGACCCCTTTTACGGGTTCAGCACCACCTTCACCATCCCGTCCTCCTTCTTCTGGAAGCGCTCGTAGGCGTCAGGGGCCTCGTCGAGCGGGAGGTGGTGGGTGGCGAAGTCGTCGACGCCCAGCGGGTCGTCGTCGGTTAGCAGCGGCAGGATGTCGTCGGTCCAGGCGCGCACGTTGGCCTGGCCCATGCGGAGCTGGATCTGCTTGTCGAACAGCGTGAACATCGGCAGCGGGTCGGTCTCGCCGCCGTAGACGCCGCTCAGCGAGATCGTCCCGCCGCGCCGGCACACGTCGATGGCCAGCAGCAGCGCGCTCATCCGGTCCACGCCCATGCGCTGCATGATCGGCCGCACGATCGCGTCCGGCAGCATCGTGGTCATCTGGAGGGCGACGTTGGCGGCGGTCGAGCCGTGCGCCTCCATGCCGACCGCGTCGATCACCGAGTCCGGCCCGCGGCCGTCGGTGAGCTCGTGGATGGCCCCGGTCGGGTCGTCGAGCTCGCTCAGGTCGAGCACCTCCGCCCCGCGCGCGCGGGCGCGCTCGAGCCGGTCGGGCAGGAGGTCCACCGCGATCACGCGCTTGCCCTGGTGCATGGCGATGCGGGCGCACATGTCGCCGATCGGGCCGAGGCCCAGCACGGCCACGGTGCCGCCGTCCGGCACGTCCGCGTAGGCCACCGCCTGCCAGGCGGTCGGGAGCACGTCGGAGAGGTAGACGAAGCGGTCGTCCGGCGGACCCTCGGGGACCTTGACCGGGCCGTAGTCGGCGTGCGGCACGCGCAGGAACTCGGCCTGCCCGCCGGGCACCTGCCCGTACATCTTCGTGTAGCCGAGCAGCGAGGCGCCCTTGCCGTACTCGCGCACCTGGGTCGTCTCGCACTGCGACTGGAGGTCCTGCTCGCACATCCAGCAGCGGCCGCAGGAGACGTTGAACGGGATCACGACCCGGTCGCCGGGCGCGAGGTTCGTCACACCGCCGCCCACCTCCTCGACGATGCCCATCGGCTCGTGGCCGAGTATGTCGCCCTCGTCGATGAAGGCGCCCATGAACTCGTAGAGGTGCAGGTCGGAGCCGCAGATCGCGGTGCTCGTGATCCGGACGATCGCGTCGGTCGGCTCCTGGATCGAGGGATCCGGGACCTCCTCCACGCGGACGTCGCGCTTGCCGTGCCAGGTGAGAGCTCTCATGGGCCCTCCGCTACCCGTGCGGAGGGTGGCGAAACGCGACCGTGCGCCGATAACCGCCGCATGAGCGTGCAGGCGATGGGACCCACCCGGCCCGACCGGCTGACCCTCTGGTTCGTGGAGGGAGAGCGCGTGGGCGTGGACGTGCGCTGGGGCGGCCCGGCGGGCGTCCGGCGCGCCACCGTGGCCCGCGACCAGCTCCGCAGCGCCGGCCACCCGGCCACGCTGTCGCAGGACGAGACCGGCTGGGTCGTCCGCCTCGGCCCGATCGAGCGCGCGGCGGTCCCCGCGATCGTCGACGGCTTCCTCTACTAGCGCGCGGCCCCCTCGATCCGCTTCGCCAGCCGCTCCATCCCGCGCTCGCGCGCGGCCGCGGCGGCGGACTCGGCGTCGAGCGGGGTGTCCGGCGGCAGCTCCACGTCGACGTGCTGGAGCGTGGCCAGGTGCTTGAAGACCGGTAGCTGCTCGCGCCCGTCGAGCAGCGCGCCCGACACCCGCGCCGGACGCTCCCGCGCCGCCGCCTCGAGGGTCGCCTCCAGCGAGCCGTGGCGCCCCAGCAGCTCGGCCGCGGTCTTCTCGCCGATCCCCTTGGCGCCGGGGATCCCGTCGGAGGGGTCGCCGCGCAGCGCGATGAAGTCCGGCACCAGCTCGGGCGGCACCCCGTAGCGGCGCTTCACCTCGGCCGCGTCGACCACCTCCGCCCCCTGCTTTCCGCCGGTGCGCACGTACAGCACCGTCACCCGCTCCCCCACGCACTGGTACATGTCGCGGTCGCCGGTGAGCACCAGCGCCTCGCCGCCGGCCTCGGCCTCCGCCCGCGCGTACGAGCCGAGCAGGTCGTCCGCCTCGAGCTCCTCGTGGGTGGCCACGACCCACCCGAAGGCGCCGAAGAACGCGGCGCAGTCGGCGAACTGCGGCGCCAGCTCGTCCGGCACCGGCGGCCGGTCGGCGTGGTAGGCCGGGAACGCCTCCACCCGGTAGCGCGCCGCGTCGGGCCCGAAGCAGAGCACGACCGCGCGCGGCGAGTGCCGCTCGATCTCGAGCAGGATCATGTTCGCCGTGCCGAGCAGCGCGTTCACCGCCTGCCCCGAGTCGTCGGTGATCGACTTGGGCAGCGCGTAGAACGCCCGGAAGAGCAGCGACGGGGCGTCGATCACGAGCAGCGGACCCGCTATGCCAGCCCCTCCCGGAAGCCCTGCCGCCAGCTCGCGTAGCGCGGCTCCCAGCCAAGCTCGCGCTTCGCCTTCGCGTTCGACGCGCCGCGCATGGTCTCCATGGTCTGGGCGTTGAAGCCGCCCACCAGCTTGCCGAGCCACATCGGCACCCGGCGGGGCGGCTTGCCGCCCACCGCCTCGGCGAACGCGGGCACCCAGTCGTTCGCCGGTGCGGGCTCGTCGTCGACGACGTTGTAGACGCCGGGGGCGCCCCGCTCGAGCGCGGCCACGGTGGCCGAGGCGGCGTCCTCCACGTGGACGAACGAGTAGACCCCCTCCCCGGTCCCGACGATCGGTGACATCCGCCGCCGGTACGCCTTGGCCAGGCTCGTCCCCTGGGCGAACCAGGTGCCCGGCCCGTAGAAGAAGCCGTAGCGCAGGACCAGCCCCTCCATGCCCTCGGCCTCGACCACGGCCCGCTCCATCGCGAGGGTCTCCTCCGCGGCCTGCCCGAACTTGCCCGGGGCGAGCTCGCTGTTCAGCGTCGGCGCGTCCTCGTCCTTGACCCGGTCGCCGGTGGGCACGTACAGGAACGCGATCGACTGGGCCACGATCCGGCGCGCCCCCACCTCGCGCCCGGCCTCGATCATCGCCGGCGTCGCGCGCATGCGCAGGTCGCCGGTCCTTCCGTACCGGTAGCGGACGCTGAAGTTCCGCGGGAGATCGGTGAGCTGGTTGACCAGGGCGTCCGGCCCCGCCTCGCGCACGGCCGCGCGGAGAGCGTCCAGGTCGAGCGCGTCGCAGACCACGCACTCGGCCCCCTCCGCGCGCAGCCGCTCGGCCTTCTCCTCCGACCGGGTGGTCCCGACCACCTCGTGCCCCGCCTCGCGGAGCTGCCGGACGAGCGGGCGGCCGATGGCGCCCGTGGCCCCGGCCACGAAGACCCTCACGCCGTGCGCTCCTCGCGCACCGCCCGGGTGAAGAGCCAGCCCAGCACCAGC
Source organism: Actinomycetota bacterium (assembly GCA_030861775.1). Classification (GTDB taxonomy): domain Bacteria; phylum Actinomycetota; class Thermoleophilia; order Solirubrobacterales; family Thermoleophilaceae; genus AC-37. The sequence goes on along the minus strand of JALZEZ010000066.1, from coordinate 6,570 downwards.
GCGCCGAGCGCGAGGCTCACGAAGTCGACCACCCCGACCGACTCCGGGTCCGCGTCGCCGATGTCCACCAGGTGGTTGACGGCGTGGAAGGCGAAGTGCAGGAGCGCGTAGCCGAGCACCCCCACCCGCCAGCTCCGGCGGAAGACCGCGATGGCCATCGCCACGCCGAGCGACCCCTGCATGGCCCCGGCCGCGTCGCGGATGTAGTGGTCGTTGTAGGCGCCGAAGGGCCCGACGGAGTCGTAGAAGCCCTGGGGGTCGACGACCGCGAAGAGCCCCGTGAGGATGTTGATCAGCGCGAAGGCGGCGAGCCCCACGCCGACTAGATCGCTTGGTCTCAGCCCCGACCCGATGGGCCGGAAGTTACCGCGACCGCCCAACCGGCGGCTGGAGGTGACCCGCGCCGCCTACGGCAGCGGCGGGAACATGTTCGACGGCTCGTCCGGCAGCGTCGAACCCGGGTAGTCCCACGGGGCCGTCGGCACCGGGCCGGCGTCGGCGCGGTCGATGCCCGCCCACTCCTCGGACAGGTCGTAGTAGCCGAAGTCCGGGTGCAGGTGGCAGGCGTGCGAGCGGACCGGCTTGCAGGGGTTGTAGGGCTGCACGCGCGACCAGGGGTTCTCCGGGCTGGCGAACGGCCAGACCTGCGGCATGCCCATCAGCAGCACGGTGCGGACCCAGTTCGCCGGACGGGCGTTCTCGAAGCGGTTCGTCAGGCCGTCGTGGTCCTGGTCGTCGTCGCCGTCCTTGACGCCGTCGCCGTCGCTGTCCGGGTCGAAGATGCTCACGCCGGGGTAGGTCAGCGGGTAGCGGGTCTCCTTCTCGGACAGGTAGTTCTGCCCGTTGTACTTGAGGTCCCACCAGTCCTGGAGCATCCGGCCGTGGGACTCGTCCCAGTTGTTGATGCCGTCGCCGTCGCCGTCGCGCTCGTCGTCCGAGAGCTTGCCGTCGCTGTCCATGTCGATGTGGGCCTCGGCCAGGGCGGTCGGGGCGTCCACGTCGGCGCTCTTCTGGAGGCCGGCGCTGTAGTTCAGCGGCACCGACAGGTTCCCGTAGTACTTCCACAGGAGGAACTCGTCGGTCATGGTCAGGCCGTCGCCGTCGTGGTCGATGCCGGCGTCGCCCGAGTCGAGCGGGTTCGGCCACGGCTTCTTGGCCGGGTAGGGCAGGGCCGCGACGTTGATGTCCTTGGCCGAGTAGTACTCGTAGCCGTCCGCGACCTGGTCGCCGTCGGTGTCCGCCTTGCACGGGTCGGTGTGCGCGGGCAGGACCTCGAGGTCGTCGGTCAGGGCGTCGTTGTCGTCGTCGGGATCGACTCCGTTGGTCATCCCGTCGCCGTCGCAGTCGCCGTCCGGCGGGGTGCCGGGGGCCGGAGCCGGGGTGCCCGGGTCGCCGGGCGCGGGCGGAGCCGCGTTCGGGGCGGTCAGGAAGGGGCTCTTCGCAAGCTTGGTCAGCGCGCCGAACTTCTTGCCGCGGATGCGGACCATGAAGCGGGTGGGCTCGCGGTTCTCCGCGGTGCCGCGCAGCAGCGAGATGATCCGGTCGGGGACCGTGACGATCAGGCGGGTCTTGGTGGCGGTGTCCGCGCGGGTCCACACGACGCCGCCGCCCTCGCGGTGGAAGTAGACGACGGTCTTCTTCTCGCCGGGGATGAAGTTCGTGCCCGTGATCGTGAGCTTCTCGCCGACCTGGGCCTTCATCGGCACGATCGACCTGACCGTCGGGGTCACGTTCTTGGCCTTCTTGCTCTTCTTCTTCGCGGCCGAAGCGTCGAGCGCGGTGCCGAGCGAGGCGCAGGTGAGCAGGGACAGGAGGATGAGTAGACGCCGTGCCATTGAATCCCGGTATCGGCCCGGCGACGGGCGCCCTTTAGGGGTCCGGTCAGTTTTTTACGGGGACGACCCGCTCCCCCACGATCACCGCCGGGGTGCGGTGCTTGAAGCCGGGGGGACGGCGCGGCAATCCCAGGTCGTGCGCCCGGGCCGTGAGGTGCGCCGCGGCGCGCTCGGAGACCGCCGCGATCGTCAGCGACGGGTTGACACCGAGCGACGACGGGATGGCCGACGAGTCGATGCAGAACAGGCCCTCGTTGTCGAAGGCCTCGCAGCGGTGGTCCACCACGCCGAGGTCCTTCGACTCGGCCATCCGGCAGCCCCCGAGCGGGTGGGCGCAGTAGACCCCCTCGGTCTGGGTCAGCTTCATGAAGCGCCCCAGGCCGTCGCGCTGCGCCACCTGACGCATGGCCTTCTCGGCCAGCTCGCGCACGCGCAGGGACTGCTCCGACGGCCGGTAGGCGAACAGCCCGACCTCCACCGGGCCCGCGTTCGGCTGGAGCGCGTTCCCCTGAGGCGGCGGGGAGACGAACTCGCCGTCGTGGGTGTCCTCGACCATGGCCAGCAGCTCGATCCGGTTGCTCCAGTTGGCGATCGCCTGCTTCTTCTGAAGTCCCCACCAGCTCGGCTCGCCCTCGGGCTCGCGCCCGTCGTCGTAGAGGAAGTTCGTCAGGCTCGAGAGGAAGATCTCCTGGAGCGTGAAGCGGCTGCCGTCGAAGCGGTGGTCGCGGCGGCCGGCGTAGAAGTCCCAGGTCATCGTGGTGATCGGCTTGCCCTTGTGGAAGGAGCCGTAGCCGGGCAGGCCGAGCACGTCGCGCACGCGCCGCGGGTCGTACTCGATGGCGGCCACGTGGTCGCCGTTCGAGCCGAGGTGGCGACCGAGCTGGCCCGACAGCGACGGCAGCTCCGCGCGCGAGCGCATGAGGATCGGGGTCGTCCCCATCGCGCCCGCGGCCATGATCAGGACCTTGCACTCGATCTCCTCGGCCGGCTCGCCGGTCGGGCGGCGGGTCGGGTTCTCGCCCTCGTTGTCCATCGGGGAGGCGGTGACGAGATAGCGGTAGCCGGCGGTGTCGGCGCGGCGCACGCGCTCGACCTGGCGGTTGGGGCGGATCCGCACCCCCAGCCGCTCGGCCGAGGCCAGGTAGTTGGTGGTCAGCGTGTTCTTGGCCCCGAAGACGCAGCCGGTGTGGCACCACTTGGCCTCCACGCAGCGGCCGGGGTCGATCGCCAGCGGGACCCGGTCGCAGGTGTGCCCGGAGTTGTGCAGGGTGGCGGCCCAGAGCCCGCCGGACTTCGAGACCCGGTCCCAGCCCGGGCGGTTCACGCGCAGCGCCCGCTCCGCGCGCGCGTAGAAGCCGTTGAGCGTCTTGCGCGAGATCTCCCTCGGCCACATGCGCCGCTCGGGGCCGTCGTCGGGGTGGCGGTCGCGGCGCTCGAAGATCTCGGTCGGCGCCCTGATCGAGGCCGCCAGGTAGAGGTTCGAGCCGCCCCCGACCGCGTTCGCCACCACCATCTGGCAGCCCTGCGGGCCGGAGGCCATCACGGTGCCCGGGCCGCCGCTCGACTGGATCAGCTTGTAGACGCTCGCGAGGTGGCCGATGTGCATCGACTGCTTGAAGTCACTGTGCCTGTAGCGGCGGCCGCGCTCGAGCACGAGGATGCTCCTGGGGTCGGCCCCCGCAGCGGCGTAGAGCTCGGCCAGGCGCCAGGCGGAGATCGAGCCGCCGAAGCCGGAGCCGACGATGCAGACGTCGACCTGCTCAGGCAAGGTAGCCCCGCTTGGTCCGCTCGTTGGCGAGCTTGCGGCGGTAGCTGAACGAGCGGTAGCCGTTCGGCGCGGCGCCGGGGTAGCCCATGACGCGGTAGCCGGAGGCGACGTCGTCGGTCCCGATCGGGTGCTCGGCGGCGGCGCAGAAGGCCGTGAAGGGGACGGCGGCGGCGGCCTCGTAGAGCACGCGGTCGCCGTTCTCGTAGTCGAGCGCCTGGATGCAGACGGCCGTGCGGGCCTCGAAGCCGAGTGTCAGGAACGGGCCGCCGTGCTGGAGGGACCGGAGCGAGAGGTCCGTGAGGAACGGGCCGACCAGCGCGGGCGCGAACCCGACCAGCGGGTTGTGGTAGAGCCGCAGCACGTCGGCCTCGACCGCGCCCGGCTCGGGGTCCACGCCGGCGATCGCCTGCGGGTGGATCTCGTCGCCGAGGTCGGTGCGCTCGGCCCGGCGGCCGGGGATGATCGTGTCGGCGAAGGCCTGGAGGGTGGCGTCGTCGAACGAGACCGCCGCGACGGCGGGATCGGCCGCGATCATGCGCTCGGCCACCGGGAGGGCGGACAGCGCGATGGCCCCCGCCCCGAGCGCGCCGACTCGCCCCAGGAAGTCCCTCCGGGACAGCTCGCGTGCGACCGGCCCCCGCGGCTCGCGCATGGCCCGGAACGTACCCGCTCCGCACGCGCCACGCGAGGGTTAACCTCAGCGCATGCGCGCACGCGTGGCGCTCGCTCTCGTCGCGGCCGGGCTGCTCGCCCCGCCCGCCGCCTCCGCCCAGACGGGGGCCTCCGGCTGGGACGGGGTCAACCCGTTCGACTGCACGCTCCAGCAGGCGGGCACCGAGGCCGAGTTCCCGCAGCCGGACGCGGACCCGTTCTGCGTGGAGTACGACAAGCGCCACCAGAACGTGTCGCAGCTCGGGGTGGTCGAGTTCCTGTCGCTCGAGCCCGCCCGGGTGGCCGCCGCCAGCCCGAAGTGCTTCTACTTCCAGCACGACCACTGGGTGGGCTACGTCGACCAGGGCAACCCGGCGACCCAGACCTACGCCTGGGACGGCAGCTACTACTTCGACAAGGCGCGCGGGACCGGCGGCGTGTACGTGGAGAACTTCAGCTTCAACGGGCAGACCGGCGACCCCTCGCAGCTACCGGGGTTCCCGGCGGAGTACAAGCCGTTCTTCGGACCCGGCAAGGGCGGGGTACAGCGCAGCGAGGCGGTCGAGGCGGACCCGCGCTGCGTGGAGCAGGCCAAGCAGAGGAGCCCGTATCGCTCGGACGGCCCGGGCGGCGCCTCGGGCTCGCAGGGCTCCGACCGCTGCCGCTCCGCGGGCGGCCGGGTGGACCGGGGGATCGGTGGGGTGCGGCTCGGGATGAAGCGCGGCAGCGCCCGGCAGAAGCTCGGCCGGCCCACGACGGAGAGCTCCAAGTACATGACCTGGTGCATGACCGGCGGCGGGCGCGTGGTGGCGGCCTTCGGGACGCGCGGCGACGGCGCCCGGGCGGTGCTGGTGGCCACCGACGCCCAGCCCTTCGACGCCCGCGGCTTCCGGCCCGGCTCGCGCTCGTGGAAGGCCCGCCGCGGCCTGCGCGGCGAGCGGGCGATCGCGAGGAACGTGCTGGCGGAGTCGCGCCGCAAGGACGTGCTGATCGCGGGCCTCGCGAGCGGGCGGGTGAGCTACGTGGCGAGCGCGTCGCGCGCGATCGGCGACAAGCGCGCGGCCCGCTTCCTGGCCCGGATGCCACGCCCCTGAAAAAGGGGTCTGACCCCTTTTTTACGTTCCTGTAACAGTCGCCGGGCCGGCCGGGGCGGGCCGTCGCCGGGCCGCGCCGGCCGGGGCGCGGCGCGCTAGCCGTCCGGGAACGGCTGGAGCGGGATGCCGTGGTCGGTCTCCCTCATGCCCAGCTCGTAGGCGGCGCCGTGCGGGGTGTGGAGCTCGACCGGGTCGCGGCCGTCGCGCTCGACGGTCAGCGTCATCGAGGCGATCGAGCAGTTGACCGTGTTGTGCTCGGGGCCGTCGGGGTCGGCGTAGACCCAGCCGACGAAGTCCTTGCGGTCGGCGCCCACCCGGCCGCGCAGCTTCACGCCCTTGCCGGAGAGCGTGAACTCGGCGCCGTCCGGGCGCTCGTCCACCGTCGTCTTGCGGCCCGGCCCGCCGAGGCGGTGGCGCACGCCGTCGATCGTGATCGCCGCGTTCGCCACCCACGGCGTGGTCAGCGGGCCGATCTTGATCCGGCCGAGCGTGGCGTCGAACCAGGCGCCGCCGTCGAACAGCGTGCCCTGCGTCCAGATCCAGCGCTCCGCGTGCTCGGCCCCCCAGTTGTGGCCGACCATCCCGCGCCACCCCTCGACGTCGATCGTCCGGCCGCCCACCTCCACCCGCCCGTCGAAGCGGGCGTTCGGGTACGGGCACTCGGCCTTCGTCCGGGGCACCGGCGCGCGGTACATCCACCCCGCCGGCAGGTAGGGGAACGGCTCCTCGTCGGTGGCGATCTCGAGGCGCCAGCTCGGATCGGCCTGCTCGCTGCGCGCCGACCCCTCGGCCAGCCCCGGCCCGAAGCTGCCGTCGGCGACGCGGATATAGCTCCCGTCGCCCGCGCTCAGCTCGTCGGTGAAGGTCTTCGAGGCGACCGGGCCGTCGGCGGCGGCGTCGAACAGCACGAACCACATCGAGCCCTTCGGCGCCTGCCCGGGGCGCTTGTGCACCGTGTGGCGGATCCACACGCCCAGCGGCTCGGACGGGTGGCAGGCGCGGATGTAGAAGCTCTCGTAGTGCCCCTTCTCGCGCGGGACCGACGGGAAGCGCGCCTCTGCTCGCTCGGGCATGGCAGGGCCGGAGGCTACCCGGGCGCGAGCATGCGTTGCGGTGCGCCCGCCCGTCAGGTGCCCGGGGTGCAGACCTTCAGGCGCAGCCGCTTGGCGGCCCGGCGCTCGAGGTTCACGCGCCGCACCGTGGCGGCCGCGCGCGTCCAGGC
>JALZEZ010000581.1 GCA_030861775.1 Actinomycetota bacterium | reverse complement strand
GCGCGGGACCTCGGCGCCCGGGCGCTGTCGTGGGCGGCGCCCTCCGGCGACGCCGTGCAGGGCGCGCTGGTGGAGGGGACGCTGCTCGCGCTGTACCGCTTCGACCGGTTCAAGTCGAAGGACGAGGACGAGTCCGCCGAGATCGGGTCGCTCGAGATCGCCGCGGAGGACGTGGACCTGGCGGCGGTCGAGTCCGGGCGCGTGCGGGCCGAGGCGCAGAACCGGGCGCGCGACCTCCAGAACATCCCCTCGAACGTGGCCACCCCCACCTTCCTGGCCGAGCGCGCGAGCGAGATCGCCTCCGCGCACGACTCGGTCTCGATCGAGGTGTGGGACCGGGCGCAGATCGTCGAGGCCGGGATGGGCGCCTTCGCGTGCGTGGCCCAGGGGACCTACGAGGAGCCGCGGCTGATCGTGATGCGCTACGAGGGCGGCGGGTCCGGGCCGCTGCTCGGCTACGTGGGCAAGGCCGTGACCTTCGACACCGGCGGGATCTCGATCAAGCCCTCCGGGCGCATGCAGGAGATGAAGTTCGACATGTCGGGCGGGGCGGCCGTGATCGAGGCGATGGGGGCGATCGCCGAGCTGGGCGTGCCGGCCCGGATCCTGGCCGTCGTGCCCTCGACCGAGAACATGCCGAGCGGGCGGTCGGTGAAGCCGGGCGACATCGTGACCGCGATGAACGGCAAGACGATCGAGGTCAACAACACCGACGCCGAGGGGCGGCTGCTGCTGGCCGACGCGCTGACGTACGCGGTCGAGCAGGGCGCCGAGCGGCTCGTGAACCTGGCCACGCTGACCGGCGCGATCATCGTCGCGCTCGGCAGCACGCACGCGGGGCTCTTCTCGAACGACGACGACTGGTACGGGCAGGTGGAGGCGGCCTGCACGGCCACCGGCGAGCTCGGCTGGCGGCTGCCGCTGCACCCGGAGTACCTCGAGCTGACGAAGGGGCAGTACGCGGACCTGACCAACGCCGCCGAGGAGCGCAAGGCGATGTCGATCTACGCCGCCGAGTTCCTGCGCCAGTTCGTGGACGACCGGCCGTGGGTGCACGTGGACATCGCGGGCACCGCGTGGGGCCTGGGCAGGGCGTACGTCGGCAAGGGCGCGTCCGGGTTCGGCGTGCGGATGCTGGTCGATCTCGCCGAGCGGGCGGGCGACGCCTGATGGCAGGGCCGCTGGACGGGCGCCGCATCGCGATCACCGGCGCCTCGTCCGGCATCGGCGCGGCCACGGCGGAGCTGCTCGCCGCGCAGGGCGCGGCCGTGGCCCTCGGCGCCCGGCGCGAGGACCGGCTGAGCGAGCTTGCCTCGAAGATCGAGTCCGCCGGCGGCAAGGCGGTGGCCCTGCGCGCCGACGTGGCGGACGAATCCAGCGCGCGCGAGTTCGTGCAGGGCGCCGCCGAGCGGCTCGGCGGCCTCGACGGGCTGGTGAACAACGCGGGCGTGATGCTGCTCGGCCCGATCGACGGCGCCGACACGGAGGAGTGGCGCCGCATGGTCGAGGTCAACGTGCTCGGGCTCCTCTACTGCACCCACGCCGCGATCCCGCTGCTCCGCGAGGGCGGCGGGGGCGACATCGTGAACGTGTCCTCGGTGGCGGGCCGGATCGCGTCCGCGGGGAGCGGCGTCTACAACCTGACCAAGTGGGGCGTGGGCGCGTTCTCGGAGGCGCTGCGCCAGGAGACCGGCTGGGCCAAGATCCGCGTGACCGTGGTGGAGCCCGGTTTCGTGGACACCGAGCTCCAGGGCCACAACGAGAACCCGGTCGTGGTCGAGGCGATCGAGAAGATGCGCAACCAGATCGGCGAGATCCTCCGGGCCGAGGACATCGCCAACGCGATCCTGTACGCGGTGAGCCAGCCCGAGCGCGTGTCGGTGAACGAGATCCTGGTGCGGCCGACCGGCCAGCCGCGCTAGGGCGCCCGCTAGCGCGCCTGGATCACCGCGCGGGCCTCGGTGTCCGCGCGCGGGTCGGCCACGCGGAAGAGCAGCGGCCGGGGCGCGCGGTAGGTCGCGATCTCGTAGGTGCCGGTACGCCGCCTGGAGGCGAGCCGGAACGCGGGCGGGACGGCCGGCGGCCGTGCCGAGCGCAGGGCGGGCGACTCCACGCGGACGACCGCGATCTCGGACACCCTGGTGCCGCCGAGCGGGAGCGGGTCGAGGCCCTCGACGTACGCCGCCAGCGGGGGCGGGATCACGACCGAGCGCGTGTAGGTGAGCGCCGGGGCGGCGACGATCGCCCTGGGC
>JALZEZ010000580.1 GCA_030861775.1 Actinomycetota bacterium | reverse complement strand
TCCCGGCCGGGCCGCCCGGGTCCGCGAGCGCGAAGCGCTGGACCGCCTCGGCCCGCTCGCGCAGCGAGGAGTCGACCTCCCCGCGCAGCTTCGACCGCACCGCCACGTACGAGGCCACCGACGCGAGCGCCACCGCCACGGCCACCGCCACGGCGGCCGTCAGCGCCAGCCGGCGCCGGACCGTCATGGCTCGCGGAGTATGTACCCGACTCCGCGGACCGTCTGGATCAGCTCGCGCGCGCCAGCGTCGCCGAGCTTGCGGCGCAGGTAGCCCACGTACACGCCGAGCGAGTTCGAGGCCGGGCCGAAGTCGTAGCCCCAGACCCGCTCGTTGATCATCGAGCGCGGCAGCACCTGACGCGGGTGGCGCAGGAACAGCTCGAGCAGGGCGAACTCGGTCCGGGTCAGCTTCACCGACTCGCCGCCGACGCGCGCCTCGTACAGGTTCAGGTCGAGCTCGATCTCGGCGTAGCGCAGCACGCCGTCGTCGTCCGGCGACGTGCGGCGCAAGAGCGCCCGGAGCCGGGCCAGCAGCTCCTCCAGGGCGAAGGGCTTGACCAGGTAGTCGTCGGCGCCCGCGTCGAGCCCGCGCACGCGCTGGTCGATCTCGTCGCGCGCGGTCAGCATCAGCACCGGCATCGCGTCGCCGCTGTCGCGCAGCGCGCGGCAGACCTCGAGGCCGTCGAGCTCCGGCATCATCACGTCGAGCACGACCGCGTCCGGCCGGTCGCGCGAGATCGCGGCGAGCGCCTCGGCGCCGTCGCCGGCCTCGGTCACGCGATAGCCCTCGAGCGTCAGCGCGCGGCGCACGGCCGAGCGGACCGACCGCTCGTCGTCTGTGACCAGCACGTGCATGCGGCCAGTCTTACCGCTTCGGCGAAGAGGTTCGTAAGAAACCGCGCCCGGCTCAGTAGATGGCCCGCGCGCCGCGCACGTCGTCCTTGGTGAGCGGGTGGTCGAGCCAGTACGAGAGGGAATGCCGCTCGCACCGCCCAGGCGTTCCGCCCCGCCCGAAGGTCGCGTTCATCCGGGCGCAGCGCCGTGTCTCGTGCCCCAGGCCGAGCACGTGGCCGAACTCGTGCACCGCGGTGAGCATGGCGATCCCGGTGCCGCAGGAGTCGTCGATCTCGGCGAGCGAGATCCCCCGCCGTCCCGGGTAACCCACGAACGCCGCGCCCCCGCAGTTGCTCTGCCCGCCCCGGAACAGCACTCGGGCGGCCTCCTCCGAGCTGCTGACGAACGTCACGGAGAGCTTGCGTGCGTTCCAGACCTTCGCCGCCCGCTTGACCGGCTTCTCGAGGTCGGGGTCCAGCACGTGGTAGCGGATCTCGCCCTCCGGCCAGGCGCGCCCCGCTATCTCGTACGCGGAGGCGTCGGGGGCGGCCGCCAGCGCTGCGAGGGCCGCCACGAGGAGGGCGCGACTCACGGGAGCAGCGCCCTCCGCCGCACCGAGCCGCCGGCGGCGACCATCAGCAGGAGCAGCCCGCCGGCCGCGAACGCGGGCGTGATCTCGCGCTTCTCGTTCTTCGTGGCGAGCTGCGAGCCGAGCACGCGATAGATCGTCGAGAGCTCCTGGTCGTCCTCGGCCGAGAACGCGCGGCCGCCCGAGGTCTCGGCGATCTCCTCCAGCGTCTCCGGGTCGGGCGTGGCCGGGAGCGGGGGACCGAGGCCGGGGTTCGGCACGGTCGCGTCGGTGGTGCCCAGGCTGACCGTGTGGATCGGGATCTTCAGCCGCTTCGCCTCCGCGGCCACCGCGACCGGGTTGGTGCCGATCGTCGTCTTCCCGTCCGAGAGGAGCACGATCGCGACCGGCGCCTTGCGCGTGGCCTGGCGCTCGCGGCGCAGGAGGTCGATCGCGGACTCGAGCGCGTCGCCGGTGGCGGTGCCGCCGTCGGCCACCTGGCCGTCGATCACGCCGCGCGCGTCGTCGTGGTCCGCGCTCGGCGCGCGGATGGCGTCGGGGAAGTCGGAGAACGCGACGGCGCCGATGCGCACCTGGTCGGGGAGCTGGTCGATGAACGAACGCGCGGCGCGCTTGGCGGCGGTCATCCGGTCGGGATCGACGTCCTCGGCGAGCATCGAGCGGGAGTGGTCGGAGACGAGCACGATCGACGCCCGCTCGACCGGCACCGCGACGGTCCGCTCCGGCCGCGCCAGCGCGAGCACCAGCGCCGCGGTAGCGACACGCGCGTCCATCAGCCGCCCTCGGCCAGCAGCGGGGTAACGGTGCGGTCGAGGAACTCCTCGTCGACGG
>JALZEZ010000007.1 GCA_030861775.1 Actinomycetota bacterium | reverse complement strand
TTCGCGCGGAACGAGACAAGGCGAACCTCGTAGGGCTGGCCCACCTCTTCAAGCGCCCAGCGAACGCGCGTATCGCGCGCCAGGCCCTTGCCGCCGTCGGGCGACCGCTCAAAGGCGGTGATGACGATGGTCATCGTGAGACGCCGCTCAGGCTCGCCTCCGGCTGCTCGGCGGCACCATCGAGGAACAGGAACAGACAGGCCGCTACTTTGCGCATCGGACGATCGCCTCGTCTCGCGGGGAGGGTCATACGCATAGGGACTCGGCCGACCTCGGAAACTCATCGCTGCCCGCCGAAGAGGTCGATGCCGAGGACCGCGCGGCGGACGGCTACCGCGCCCGCGAGAACTGCCGCGTGCTCTCGTCCTGGTCCGCCCGGATCACGTGCATCACCGCGTTGATCAGGGCCAGGTGGGTGAAGGCCTGGGGGAAGTTGCCGAGATGGCGGCCGGTGGAGGCGTCGATCTCCTCCGCGTAGAGGTGGAGCGAGCTGGCGTAGGAGAGCATCCGCTCGCAGAGCTGGCGGGCCTCCTTGTGGTCGCCGATCTCGGCCAGCGCGGACACCAGCCAGAACGAGCAGATCGCGAACGTGCCCTCCTCGCCCGAGAGCCCGTCGTCGGTCTCCTCCACCCGGTAGCGCAGCACCAGGCCGTTCTCGGTCAGCTCGTCGGCCACCGCCCGCACGGTCTTCACCATCCGCTCGTCGTCCGGCGGCAGGAAGCGCACCAGCGGCATCAGCAGCACGCTCGCGTCCAGCGCGTCGGTTTCGTAGTGCTGGCAGAACACGCCGCGGTCGTCCACGCCGTTCTCGCAGATGTCCGCGTGGATCTCCTCGGCCGCCGCCCGCCAGCGCTCGGCCGCCTCCGCGTCCTCGCGGATCTCGGCCAGCCGCGCCCCGCGGTCCGCCGCCACCCAGCACATGAGCTTCGAGGAGGTGAAGTGCTTGGGGTCGCCGCGCACCTCCCAGATGCCGCGGTCAGGCTCCTTCCAGTGCTCGATCGCGGCCTCGACCTGCTTCATCAGCATCGGCCAGATCCGCTCGGGGAGCAGGTCGCGCGAGCGCGTGTGGAGCCACACCGAGTCGAGCACCGCGCCCCACACGTCGTGCTGGGCCTGCGTGTAGGCGCCGTTCCCGATCCGCACCGGCTTGGCCCCCTCGTAGCCGCTCAGGTGCCCGAGCTCCTGCTCCTCGAGCTTGGCCTCCCCGCCGATGCCGTACATGATCTGGAGGTCCTTGCCCTCCTCGCCGGCCGCGTCGGCCACGAAGTAGAAGAAGTCGTTCGCCTCCCAGTCGAAGCCCAGCGTGTAGAGGCCCCAGAGCATGAACGTGGAGTCGCGGATCCAGGTGTAGCGGTAGTCCCAGTTGCGCTCGCCGCCGGGCGTCTCGGGCAGGGAGGTCGTGGCCGCGGCGAGCATCGCCCCGGTGGGCGCGTAGGTGAGCCCCTTGAGCGTGAGCGCGCTGCGCTGGAGGTAGACCCGCCAGGGGTGGTCCGGGAACAGGCCGCGGTTCAGCCACTGGCGCCAGAAGTCCTCGGTCCGGATGATCCGGTCGACCGCCTCCTGGAAGTCGTGCGGCGGCTCGTGCTCGCTCCACGACAGCGCCGCGTAGCACGACTCCCCCTCGCGCAGCGTGTGCCGGGCCCGCGCGCGGCGGCCCTCGAAGCCCACCCGCAGGTCGGTGGTCAGCCGCAGCTCCACGTCCACGCCGTCGGCCGTGGCCACCGCGTCGTTGTAGGTGTCGCCGCTGTAGCGCCACTCCGCGCCCGCGCGCCCGTAGTCGAAGGCCGGCTCGCAGTCGAGGTGCAGCTCGACCGTCCCCTGGAGGCAGTGCACGGTCCGGATCAGCACGTGCTCGGCGTCGTTGTCGGTCGGCGTGCGGCGGTGCGTGCTGGAGCGCTCCTCGATGTCGTGCCAGGGGCCGATCGAGAGCGCGTCGCGCACGATGATCCAGCCCATGCGCGTCATCCAGGTCGTCTCGAGCACGTTCGTGCCCGGGATGTAGCGGCGCCCGGCGGGCACGGTCATGTCGGCCGGGCCGAGGCGGAAGCCGCCCGCGTCGCGGTCGAGCAGCGCGCCGAACACGCTCGGCCCGTCCGGGCGCGGCAGGCAGAACCACTCGATGTTCCCGCTCGGCGCCACCAGCGCGACGGTCTCACAGTCCGACAGGAACGCGTAGTCGGCGATCGGCGGGAACGGGCTCTGGCCGTCGTACGCCTCCACGTCCGGCCGGACGACCGGTGCCTGCTCGGCCGTGCTCACGCCGTGAGCCGGCTCGCGGCGCCGTCGTCGAGGAGCACGATCAGCTCGCCGCCGCGCGGGTCCACCCGTCCCGCCGGCCCCACCCCCACCCCGAACGCCTGCTGGACCGCGTCGGACTTGTCCTCGCCGGCGATCAGGAAGGCCACCCGGCGCGCGTTGTTGATCATCGGGAGAGTGAGCGTGACCCGCGGCACCTCCGGCGGCATCCCGGCCTCCTCCACGCCGACCACGGGCCGGTCGACGACCTCGAGGGCGGGCTGGCCCGGGAACAGCGACGCCGTGTGCACGTCCGGCCCGATGCCCAGCAGCACCAGGTCGAGGCGCGGCAGGGCCTCGCCCAGGGTCGAGCGCAGCTCGCGCTCGTACTCCTCGGCGCCCACGTGCGGCCCGTGCTCGGCCGGCATCCGCTTGACCCCCGGCGGCTCGCCGTCGATCCGGTCGAGCAGCGCCTCCTTCGCCATCCGGTAGTTCGACAGCTCGTCGTCTGGCGGCACGCACCGCTCGTCGCCGAACCAGAGCGTGGCGCCGGACCAGTCGAGCTCCATCCCCGCCACCTTCTCGTAGGCGGCCCGCGGGGTGGAGCCGCCGGCCAGGGCGATGTGCCCGCCCGCGCGCACGGCCTCGGCGATGAGTTGCGCGGCCTCTTCGGCCGGGTTTTCCACGATGCGGATATCAGCCATGGAACGAACGGCGGGCACTCAGGGAGGGGGCCCGGACGGCGATGGAACAGTTAAGGGGGCTATAGGACACCTAAGTGTTCCCGCGCGGTCGATCCACTCTTTAATTGCCGCCGTTCCCGCCCACTAGTCGAGCATCGCGGCGGCGGCGCCGAGCGCCGGGCCGTAGGTGGGATCGCGTAGCAGCGCCTGCCGGATGCCCTCGCCGAGGATGCCCTGCTCGCCGCGCGAGGCGCCCAGGACCACCCAGCTCGACTCGGTGCCGTCGCGCATGCGGCGCTTCGCGGACAGGCCGCCCGCGCCGCGGTCGAGCGACAGCGACATCCCGCGTGAGCACTCGATGGTCAGGCCGTCGAGGCCCGGTACGTTGAGCTTCGGCTCGGCCTCCAGCGTGATCCTCACCTCGTGCCGCTTCGCGCGCGCCCGCGCGAGTAGGTCGCCGTTGCGCCGCATCAGCGTCCCCGGCTCCCAGCCCAGCCGCGAGCCGAGCCAGCCCACCAGCAGCAGGCCGCTGATCGCCGACTCCGGGTGGTGGCGGATCGTGATCGCGTCGATCTCGCGCAGCGCCGGCCGCCACGCCCCCGGGTCGAAGGTGGCCGCGATCCGCTCCCGCCACGGCGCGCTGCGCAGCCAGGCCAGGTCGACCACGTAGCCGTCGCGCAGGAGGTCGCGGGCGCGCTGCACGGCGCCGCTCGGGTCCGGCTCCTGCACGGAGTCGATCAGGAACACGTCGGCCAGCCCGGTCAGCGCGTCCACCGCCTCAGGGTGCCCGTGCGGGGACCACACCACGGTGGACAGGTCCGGCACCAGCAGGGGGTCGACGATCGTCGCCAGCCGCTCCAGGTGCTGCGGCCCCACGTCGATCTCCACCCGTTCCTCGCAGACCGCGATGCCGCCGCCCGCGGCCTCCATGTCGCACGCCATCGTGGCCCAGGCGTCGAGCGACGTGCGCCCGTGCTCCATCGCGCACACGATCGTCCGCGAGGGGTGGAAGCGCCCCAGGTGCTCCAGGCGGTTGACGATCTCCCCCCGCCACTCGCGGTCCACGACCGCGACCAGGTTGAGCACCCGCGCGGGCACGTAGGCCTCGTCGGCCGCGTGCTGCTCCTCGAGCAGCCGCCGCAGCGCGGCCTCGATCTTCCCCGGGGTGGTGCCCTGCTCGCTCCAGACGCCGGTGGCCTCGATCGACATGGCCCGCCTCTAGAGCGGCCGCCAGCTCTCGCCCGGGCCCAGGAGCGCGTCCGCCTCGGCCGGGCCGGCCGAGCCGGCCTCGTACTTCGGCAGCGGCCCCGGCATCCCGGACCAGGCCTCGAGGATCGGGTCGCAGATCGCCCAGGCGGCCTCGACCTCGTCGTCGCGCGCGAACAGCGTCGCCTCCCCGCGCATCGTGTCCATGATCAGCCGCTCGTACGCCTCCGGCGACTGGGACATGAACGAGGTCCCGTAGAGGAACTCCATGTTCACCGGCCGCACGGCCATGCGCGCGCCCGGGATCTTGGCCACGAGCTTGAGCGAGACGCCCTCGTTCGGCTGCACCGCCAGGATGAGCTGGTTCGGCTCGACGCCCAGCGAGCCGGACTGCTGGAGGGCCAGGTGCGGCACCGGCTTGAGCGTGACCGCGATCTCGGTCACCTTGCGCGCCAGCCGCTTGCCCGTCCGCAGGTAGAACGGCACGCCCGCCCAGCGCCAGTTGTCCACCTTCAGCTTCACGGCCGCGTAGGTCTCGGTGGTCGACTCGTCCGGCACGCCCTCCTCGTCGAGGTAGCCGCGCGCCTCCTCGCCGGCCGCCGAGCCGGCCGCGTACTGCGCCCGCACGGCCATGTCGGCCACGGCGTCGAGCGACGGCGGGTCGATCGCGTGCAGCACCTTGACCTTCTCGTCGCGCACCGCATCGGCGTCGAACGAGACCGGTGGCTCCATCGCCAGCAGCATCAGGAGCTGGAGCATGTGGTTCTGGACTAGGTCGCGCAGCGCGCCGGATTTGTCGTAGTAGCCCGCGCGCGAGCCGATCCCGATGTCCTCGGCCGCGGTGATCTGCACGTGGTCGATGTAGGAGCGGTTCCAGAGCGGCTCGAAGATCCCGTTGGCGAACCGCAGGACCAGCATGTTCTGGACGGTCTCCTTGCCCAGGTAGTGGTCGATGCGGAAGATCTGCCGCTCCTTGAACACGCTGAGCAGCGAGCGGTTCAGCTCGAGCGCGCTCGCGAGGTCGGTTCCGAACGGCTTCTCGATGATCATCCGGGTCTCGGCGCCCTCGCAGTTCGCCAGCCCGTGCATGCCGAGCTTCTCGGCGATCAGCGGGAAGAACGTCGGCGCGACCGAGAGGTAGTAGAGGCGGTTGAACTGGAGGCCGGCCTCCTCGTCGAACTCGCGGGCCACGCCGGACAGCCGCTCGTACATGTCGTCCTCGTCGAACGAGCCGGCCACGTAGCGCATGCGGCCCACCAGCGAGTCGAGCACCTTCGCGTCCGGCTCGCGCCGCGAGAACTGCGCGATCGCGTCGCGGGCCAGCTCGCGGAAGGCCTCGTCGGTCTCGTCGCCGCGCGAGACGCCGATCAGGTTGAAGCGCTCGGGCAGCGCCCCCTCGTGGGCCAGGTTGTAGATGCCGGGGAGGAGCTTGCGCCGGGCCAGGTCGCCGGTGGCCCCGAAGATGACCAGCGTCGTGGGGTGGACCGGCAGCCGCTCGAGCCCCTCGACGAGGGGGTTCTCCTCCTGCTGCTGCGCCTGGGCGACCGCGGCCACCGGGCTACTCCGCGTCCGGGTCGCCCTGGGCGGCCGGGTCCGCCGCCTTCACCGCGTGGCCGCCGAACTGGTTGCGCAGTGCGGCGTTCACCTTCGCCGCGAACGCGTTCTGCCCGCGCGAGGAGAAGCGCTCGTACAGCGACGTCGTGATCACCGGGGTGGGGATCCGCTTGTCGATCGAGTCCTCGACCGTCCAGCGCCCCTCGCCCGAGTCCTCGACGTACGGCTCGAGCCGGGCCAGGTCGTTGCCCTCCTGCTCGAAGGCGAGCGCGGCCAGCTCGCAGAGCCACGACCGCACCACCGAGCCCTGCATCCACAGGTGGGCGATCTTCGCGTTGTCGAGCTCGTACTCGCAGGCGTCGAAGAGCGAGAAGCCCTCGGCGTAGGCCTGCATGATCCCGTACTCCACGCCGTTGTGGACCATCTTCACGTAGTGGCCCGCGCCGGCCGGGCCGAAGTGGCCCCAGCCGGGACCGTGCTCGTCGTCCGGCGGCGGGGCGAGCACGTCGAGGATCGGGGTGAGCCGCTCGACCGCCTCGTCGGAGCCCCCGACCATCATGCAGTAGCCCACCTGGAGGCCCCAGACGCCGCCCGAGGTGCCCACGTCCACGTAGTCGATGCCCTTCTCGGCCAGCATCGCCGCGCGGCGCTTGTCGTCCGACCAGCGGGTGTTGCCGCCGTCGACGACCATGTCGCCCTCGTCGAGCAGCTCGCCGAGCTTGCTCACGGTCTGCTCGGTCGGGTCCCCCGCCGGGACCATCACCCACACGGCGCGCGGCGTCTCGAGCTTCTCGACCAGCTCCTCCAGCGAGCCGGCGCCGGTAGCGCCGTGGCCCTCGGCCTCGCTGACCGCCTCCTCGCTGAAGTCGAACGCCACCACCTCGTGCTCGGAGTCGCGGTGGATGCGGTGGACCATGTTGCCGCCCATGCGGCCGAGGCCGACGAAGCCGAGCTGCATCAGAGCATCTCCTTGATCCGGTCGGTGAGGCGCTCGACCGCCTCGGCCGGGTCGCCCTCCAATCGCACGCGCTGGGCCGGGAGGCCGTGCGCCTTCAGCGTCTCCAGGTCGCCGGTGGCCTGCGCGTTCTTCAGCGTGCCGAACGTGTAGCCGGCCTCCGGGATCTCGACGTCCTCCTCCCCGTCGTGCACGAGCTGGAGGAAGACGCCGGTCTTGGGGCCGCCCTTGTGGAACTGGCCGGTCGAGTGCAGGAAGCGCGGGCCGTAGCCGAACGTCGTGGTGGCCCTGGTGGCGTCGCGGATCGCGGCGCGCAGGCCGGACACGGCGGCGTCGAAGCGCTCCGACGGCTGGACGTAGCCCATGATCGCCACGTAGTGCGGCGGCTCGGCCTGCTGGAGCAGGTCGCGCAGGCCGTTCTCGTCGGCGTCATCGACCTGCGGCAGGGCGCCCTCGTCGGCGTAGCGCTGGAGCACCTTCTGGGTGTTGTCCTTGGCCTCCTGGACGTTGGGCTGGTCGAAGGCGTTGATGCCCAGGACCCAGCCCGATACGGCGGTCGCGAACTCGGCGAAGAAGAAGATCCGGCCCAGGTCCTCGGCCCCCTCGCCCTTCAGCGTGAACACCGGGTGCCCGGCCTTGACCAGCTCGGACATCTCGGAGTCGCGCGAGCCGTCCTGGCGGAGGTGCACGAACACGCGGTCGTCGGCGTACGAGTCGGGCGAGCCGAGCGGCTCGTCGGCCACCGGGAGGATGCCCTTGCCCTCCTTGCCGGTGGACTCGGCGATGAGCTGCTCGACCCAGAGGCCGAAGCTCGAGATCGGGTCCTCGACCACGAAGGTGAGCTTGTCGCGGCGGTGCAGCGACAGCTCGCCCATCGCGGCGCCGAGCCAGAGGCCGGAGTTCTTCGAGTGGTCGGCCTGCTGGCATACCTGCTCGGCCACCTGCGCCCGGTCGAGCAGCGCGCCCACGTCCACGCCCATCAGCGCCGCGGGCACGAGGCCGAAGTACGACAGCACCGAGTAGCGGCCGCCGATCTCCGGGTCGTTCTCGAACACGTGCAGGAAGCCGTTCTCGCGCGCCAGCTCCGCCAGCGAGGTGCCGGGGTCGGTGATCGCCACGAAGTGCTTGCCGGCCTCGTCGCCGAGCGCCTCCCTCGCCTTGGCGTGGAAGTAGCGGAACTGCGAGAGCGTCTCGATCGTGCCGCCGGACTTGCTCGACACGACGAACAGGGCCTTGCCCAGGTCGATCGCCCGCTCGGTCTCCAGCACCGCGCCGGGGTCGGTCGAGTCGAGCACGTGCAGGCGCATGCCCTCGTCGAGCTCGCCGAACGACTGGCGCAGGACCTCGGGGCCGAGGCTGGAGCCGCCCATGCCGAGCAGCACCGCGTCGGTCAGCCCGTCCTCGCGGCAGGCCTGGGCGAACGCCTTCAGCTCGCCGCACTCCTCGAGCATGCGCTCGGTGATCGTGAGCCAGCCGAGCCGGTCGCCGATCTCCGGGCCGGGGCCACCCCAGAGCGACTCGTCCTTGCTCCACACCCGCCGGGTCACGTCCTCCTCGACCGCCTTCTTCACGCGCGCGGCGATCGGGGGCTCGAGCTCGTCGGGCATGTTGCTCTCGAACGTCGCCGGTCGGCCGGTCACGGCGGCCTCGCGCGCGCTCTCCACGCCCACGATCAGCTTCTCCATCGCGTCCACGAACAGGTCCACGCCCTCGTCGAGCAGCTCCTCGACGACCTGCTCCATGTCGATCCCGGCCTCCTCGAGGTCCTTCATGGCGGCCTCGACCTCGGCCGGGTCGGCGTCCGCCGTGGCGCCCTTGATCTCGGCCTTCTCGGCGGAGGCGAACAGGGTCGGCATCGGCATCGTGTTCACGGTCTCGGGGGCGACCAGGTTCGAGACGTACAGCGTGTCCGGGTAGCGCGGGTTCTTCACGCCGGTGGACGCCCACAGCGGGCGCTGCACGGGCGCGCCGGCCTCGGCCAGCTCGGCGAAGCGCTCGCCCTTGAAGATCTCCTTGAAGCGCACGTAGGCGGCGCGGGCGTTCCAGAGCCCGGCGGTGCCCATCAGGTCGTCGCCGCTTCGCGTCTCGCCGCGCTCCTCGAGCTGCTTGTCCACCTTGCTGTCCACGCGCGAGACGAAGAAGCTCGCCACCGAGCGCACGTTGGTGATCTCCCCGCCCGCCTCGCGGCGGCGCTCGAGGCCGCGGATGTAGGCCTCGGCCACGTTCGCGTACGACTCGACCGAGAACAGCAGCGTGACGTTCACGTTGATGCCCTCGGAGATGCACTCCTCGATCGCCGGGAGGCCCGCGGTCGTGCCGGGGATCTTGATCATCACGTTGGGGCGGTCGACGCGCTTCCAGTAGTCGCGGGCCTGCTCCAGCGTGGCCTCGGTGTCGTGGGCGGCCTCGGGCCCGACCTCCAGCGAGACGTAGCCGTCGTAGCCGCGCAGCTCGTCGTAGACCGGGCGCAGCACGTCGGCCGCGAGCTGCACGTCCTTGATCGCGATCGCGTCGTAGATCTCCTTGGCGCCCTTGCCCTGGCCGGCCAGCTCGCGCAGCTCGTCGTCGTAGTCGTCCGAGCCGAGGATCGCCTTCTGGAAGATCGCCGGGTTCGAGGTCACGCCGCGCAGCGACATCTCGTCGATCAGCCGCTGGAGCTCGCCGCCCTCGATCAGGCTGCGCTGGATCTGGTCGAGCCAGACGCTCGTGCCGGCCGCGGTGAGGGCCTGGAGTCGTTCGTTGACACCGACAGTGACGCTCATCTCAGCTCCTCGCTCCGACTCCGTCCAAGACCCTCCGGCCCAGCTCCGCCGCCTTCTCCGCGGTGATCCCGAAGTGCGCGTACACGTCCTTGGCGGGGCCCGACTCGCCGAACGTGGTCATGCCCAGGAAGGCGCCGTCGGGGCCGGTCCACTTGTCCCAGCCGAGCGGGCTGGCGGCCTCCACGGCCACCCGCGCCCGGACCGAGGGCGGCAGCACCTCGTCGCGGTACGACTCGTCCTGCTCGGTGAAGGTGTCCATGCAGGGCATGCTCACCACTCGCACCGCAAGGTCGTCCAGCAGGTCGGCCGCCTCCATGCAGAGCGCGACCTCCGAGCCGGTGCCGATCAGGATCAGGTCGGGCTCGCCGTCGCCGTCGCTGTCGCGCAGGACGTAGGCGCCGCGCTCGATCGCGTCGTCGGGCACCGCGCCGGGGTCGAGCACCGGCAGGTTCTGGCGCGAGAGCGCGAACGCGCTCGGGGCCTCGGTCTGGCGCAGGGCGAAGCGCCAGGCCAGCGCGGTCTCGTTCGCGTCGGCGGGGCGCAGCACGTTCAGCCGCGGGATCGCCCGCAGCGCGGCCAGGTGCTCGACCGGCTGGTGGGTGGGGCCGTCCTCGCCCAGTCCGATCGAGTCGTGGGTCCAGACCCAGATCGCCGGCAGCTTCATCAGCGCCGACAGGCGGACCGCGCCGCGCATGTAGTCGGAGAAGGTGAGGAAGGTGCCGCCGAAGGCGCGCAGCCCGCTCAGGCAGAGGCCGTTGACGATCGCGCCCATGCCGTGCTCGCGCACGCCGAAGTGGAGGTTGCGGCCGGAGAAGTCGCCGGGGGCCACGTCGCCGCCGTCCTTGATGTCGGTGTTGTTCGAGCTGGCCAGGTCGGCGGAGCCGCCGACCAGGTGCGGGACCCTCTCGGCCGCCCACTGGATGGCCTCGCCGGAGGCCTTGCGGGTGGCCATGCCCTTGGGGTCGGCGTCGAACTTCGGCAGCTCCTCGTCGAAGCCCTCGGGCATCTCCCCGCGCTGGATGGCCTCGAACAGCGCCGCCTTCTCCGGGTGGTCCTCGCGGTAGCGGTCGAACAGCGTGTTCCAGGCGGCCTCGAGCTTGCCGCCGCGCTCGCAGCACTCGCGGAAGTGCGCCAGCGCCTCGTCGGGCACGTGGAAGTGCTGGTCCGGGTCCCAGCCCAGGTTCTCCTTGGTGGCGCGGATCTCGTCCTCGCCGAGCGGCGAGCCGTGCGCGCTGGTGGTGTCCTGCTTGTTCGGGCTGCCGTGGGCGATGTGCGTCTGGACGAGGATCAGCGACGGCCGGTCCTCGATCTGCATGGCCTCGCGGGTGGCGGACTCGAGCCGGTCGAGGTCGGTCGCGCCGTCCTCGCCGACGTCGATCACGTGCCAGCCGTAGGCCTCGTAGCGCTTGGCCACGTCCTCGGACATGACCTTGGCCACCTCGCTGGCGAGCTGGATCTTGTTGTCGTCGTAGAAGGCGATCAGCCGGCCCAGGCCGAGGTGGCCGGCGAACGAGGAGGCCTCGGCGGCCACGCCCTCCTGGACGTCGCCGTCGCTGGCGATCGTGAACGTGAAGTTGTTGACGATCTCGTGCTCGCCGGTGTTGAACTGCCCGGCCATCATGCGCTCGCCGAGCGCCAGGCCGACCGCGTTCGAGATGCCCTGGCCGAGCGGTCCGGTCGTGCACTCGATGCCCGGCGAGTACTTGCGCTCCGGGTGCCCCGCGGTGGGGGCACCGACCTGCCTGAAGTTCTTCAGGTCGTCCAGCGTCATCGGGTAGCCGGTCAGGTAGAGCATCGAGTAGAGGAGCATCGAGGCGTGGCCCGCGGAGAGCACGAAGCGGTCGCGGCCGGGCCAGTCGGCGTTATCCGGGTTGTGGCGCATGACGCGCGTGTAGAGGACGTACGCGAGCGGGGCGAGGCCCATCGGGGCGCCGGGATGGCCGGAGTTGGCCTTCTGGACGGCGTCGATCGAGAGCATGCGGATCGTGTTGACGCAGAGCTCGTCCAGCGCCCTGGTGTCCGTCGCGGCCGTCGTCATCCAACCTCCCTCGCCGTGAGATCCGCAGTATGTCCGTTCAGGGCCAGCTCTTGAGCTGCCAGCAGGCCGGCCCCTATTACGCCGGCGTCGTTCCCGGCCTGGGCCACGGATACCCGGACCCTCTCGAACAGCGCCGGCAGGGCGCGGCTCCGCGCCTCCGCGACCGCCGTCTCCAGGAACAGGTCCGCCGCGGCCGAGAGCCCGCCGCCGATCACGAAGTGGGCGGGCTCGAAGACGTTCACGAAGTTGGAGATGCCTATCCCGAGCCACCGGCCGAGGTCGTCGAGGAGACCCTGGGCGCCCGCATCGCCCTCCCGCGCGGCGGCCACCACCTGCTTCCCCTTCACCCGCTCGCCGCCCGCCCGCGCCGTGGCCTCCCGCTCGAGCGCCGTGCCGCTGCACAGCGCCTCCAGGCAGCCGCGATTGGGGCAGGTACCGGGGCACTCGGGGCCGTCGGCGTCGATCACCGTGTGGCCGAGCTCCGCGCCCAGCCCGGTCGCCCCGCGGAAGATGCGCCCGTCGATCACCACGCCGCCGCCCACCCCCGTGCCCAGGGTGAGCATCACGAGGTGCTGCGCGGGGTGCTCGCCGACGAACTGGGCCTCGGCCAGCGCGGCGCAGTTGGCGTCGTTGTCGAGGTAGACCGGCACGCCCAGCCGGGCGCCGAGGTCCTTCCCGAGCGCCACCCCCTCGAACGGGATGTTCACGCTGCTGACGATCGTGCCGGTGGCGAAGTCGATCTGGGAGGGCATCCCGATCCCGATCGCATCCGGCTCCCCGGCCCGCGCGGTCACCTCGCGGATGGCGGACTCGATGCCGGCCATCAGCGCGTCCGCGCCGCTCAGGTCGGTCGGATGGACGACCGGCTCGACCACCTCGGTGCCCGCGATGCGCGCGGCAGCCACCTTCGTGCCGCCGACATCCACCCCGATAACCGCGGGACCCACCGCCGGAAACCTACGCCCTTTGTGCTAGAAACGACACCTCGGTGGACCGGCGACTCGCCAACAAGAACCTGCGTACCGGCCTGATCGCGGGAGCCATCAGCCTGTTCTTCTTCGGCGCGGCCTTCCTCGTCTCGGCGAGCTACTGAGCGTGGCCGAGGAGACCAACTCCGGGGCGCTCGCTCCTCCCAGCGAGGAGATCCACCTTCCCGACCCCTCGTACCAGCCGGTGGTGCTGGCGTTCGGGATAACCCTGATGGTCATCGGCGTGGTGCTGAACATCGTGATGGTCGCGATCGGCGCGCTGATCGCCGCCGTCGCGCTGTTCCGCTGGATCCGCCAGACGCGCGAGGAGATGGCCGAGCTCCCGCTCGAGCACTGATGCTCGGCCCCAACGTCCGCTGGACCCTGCAGCGGATCGCGCTGTTCGACTCGCCGCTGCTGATGATCGCGGCGGTGGCGAGCCTCTTCACCGACCGCCCGCTGCTGGGAATCGCCCTGGCGCTCTTCTCGTTCGGCTTCTTCATGCTCGGCCGGCCCACGATCGGCCACAAGTACCCGCCGAGCGAGGCCGAGCGCCGCGGCGAGGCCTCACCCCTGGCGGAGCCGCCCCCGCGCCGCAAGCGGCGCGACCCGCGCCCGTTCTAGGTCAGACGCGCGGCTCGTGAGCCGCCGGGCCCGCTGGGCCCCGTCATCCGCGTGAACGGCGAGCACTTAGGGGGAGGGACCGAGCGCGGGAACACTTAAGGGGGCTAGGCAAGTAGGTCATCGCTGTAGAAGTCAATTCGGGCTCCAATTCGCAGGGGTCCGAAATCGGCAGCGCATACGCTGCCCGTCATGGACATGGAAGTCCTCGAACTGATCGTGCTGCTGCTGATCGTCCGCGAGCAGAACCGGCGCTAGAGCACGTCGAGTTGGTCGATCAGGACGTGTCCGGCCTCATTGAGCCGACCGGCGAGTCCGATCCGGCTCCCTGCCGACAATCGCTTCGCGTGGTCCTGAGCCTCCAGGCCGAAGGTGCTGGCCTCCACGTAGACCACCCCGGGCTCGCGGATGCCCGCCCGCGAGTAACGCGGCACGGCCAGCATCATGCGGCACTCCGCGATCCCCGCTCGGTTGGTTCGTAGCTCGGGCTTGGCGAGCACTTCACCGATCAGGCTCACCGCGTTCACGCCCCGTAACTTACCGTGTGCGTAACATCTTGTGTGTGGCGGGCCGGAGGATGCGCGGCGAAGATGCCCCGGCTTGCCATCGCCCGCCGACACCTTCGCGCGCAACCTGCGGCGGGCTCGCGAGAGCGCCGGTCTGTCTCAGGAGGCCCTAGCCGACAAGGCCGACATGCACCGCAACGAAATCTCGCTGCTTGAGCGCGGCCAGCGCGAGCCGAAGATCGGCACGGTGGCGCGGCTCGCCAAGGCCCTAGGCGTCAAGTCGAGCGATCTGCTCAAGGGCGTCTAAGCCGAGGTAACAACCTGGCGTGTAGACGCTCGCGGGGAACACGATAGTCGCCGCGCGTGAACGACCACAACGCCCAGCGAGGTACCCTGGGGATAGGTGTTGGATCGGCGGTTGAAGCCGAGTCCGCTCCAAAGTCCGAGTCGGCAAAGCCCCTTGACCACTTGGGGGCCGAAATCGGTCTCGGGCGACGGTGCCGCCCTATCGGTGCCGGAAAGGAGACGGGCCGTTGGAGACCCTGATCATGTTGGCACTGATCCTGGCGCTCCAGGTCATCCGTGACCTCATCGCCAAGCAGTAGTCAGCAGCACCTAAACCAACCGGGGTTCTGGCCGCTGAGCAGCAGTGCAAGCCAGGACCCCGCTCCACTTCATACCGTAGCTACTGCGCAGGCGGTTGCAACCCTTCTGTCAAGTCACCTTGACACCATCTGATGTGTCAAGTAGGGTTTACACAATGCCTCCGGCGAACCGCCACAATCCGACGCGGACGGCCTGCTCCGATTCGAAGTTCTCGCTCATGGAGTTCATGCGCGAGTTCCCCGACGACGCGGCCTGCCTAGAGCACCTGTGGCACTCGCGGTACGCGCCTGACGGGACACACGCCGACTGCCCGAAGTGCGAGCGGGAGGGCATCGTCTTCAAGCGCTACGCGACCGCTCAGGGGCGTCAGTCGTGGACCTGCACGGCCTGCGGGCATCACGTCCACCCGACCGCAGGGACGATCTTCCACAAGTCCTCTACGTCGCTGCACCTGTGGTACTACGCCATGTACCTGGTCGCGAGCACTCGCGTCGGTATCTCCGCGAAGCAGCTAGAGCGCGAGCTTGGCGTGTCCTACCGGACCGCTTGGCGGATGCTCAACCGCATTCGCAACGAACTCATGAAGCAGGACGACGCGCCGCTCTCGGGCGACGTTGAGGCCGACGAGACAGCTTGGGGCGGAAAGCCGCGCAAGGGCGAGGTCGCGAAGTACGCACGCGAGGGCGAGACCGATCTCAGTGGAGCGGGGGGCCGCTGGCGGCAGGACAACCTCAAGACCGTCTTCGCGATGGTCGAGCGCGGCGGACGCGTCCGGGCCTCGCTCGTCCCGAGCAGGGGTCGGACGGCGCTGCACGGCGAGATCGTCAAGTTCGTGCTGCCCGGCTCCACGGTCTTCACCGACGACTGGTCGCCGTACACGGGCCTCGACGGGCACGGCTACACGCACCATCGCATCCGCCACTCGGAGAAGGTCTACGTGAGCGGCGACGTTCACACGCAGACCATCGAGGGGTTCTTCTCGAACCTCAAGCGCGGCATCGCTGGCACCTACCACTCGGTATCGGTGCGCTGGCTGCCGTCCTACCTCAACGAGTTCGCGTGGCGCTACAACGAGCGCAACAACCCGCGCTCGATGTTCGAGTCGCTGCTCGACAACGCGGGGCAGCCATGACCGAGGCCGAGGCCCTGCGGGGAATCCGCCTAGCCGTCAGGCAACGCGAGCGCGCGGAGCAAGCCCAACGGGAAGCGCGGGCGGCTCTAGCGGAGCGCGTGCGGGCGGCTCAAGAGGCGAAGGTGCCGATCACTCGGATCGCCGCTGAGGCCGGTCTGTCTCGGCAGGGCGTTTACGACCTGCTGGGCCAGGCGCGACCTTCTTAACGAGCCGGTCGAAATCGCCGCGAGTCGGGACCGGAATCTCGACCGGCTTGCCCTTCTTTGGGCGCGTTCGCTGCGTTGGTTCTCGCTTGTCCTCGGTCACGCTCTATCCCGTAGGGTACGCGTCGGCTTTGAGCGAATCCAGTGGCCCACATCTGACCGCCGCCCTGATCTGCGAGCGGGTCCTGACCGAGCAGGATGGAGTCGCGAGCGCGATCCGGATCATCGATCGCGTGTTCCTCTTGCTCAATGAAGAGAATGAGCCCATCCAGAAGGCGATGCCCTTTACGGTGATGGTCAGCTTCAAGTCCGGTTCGGCGCGGGGCAGCTACACCGTGAAGTTGCGGATGGAGAAACCGTCAGGGGAGGAGGTCCCGCTGCTTGAAGCTCCGGTCCTCCTTGAGGGCGAGGAACGTGGCGTCAACCTCATCTTCGAGATGGTCTTCGAACCGGATCAGGCCGGGCTCTACTGGCTCGACGTGCTGTTCGAGAGTGACCGGGTTACGCGAATTCCGCTGCGCGTCGTCTATCAGACGCAGCCGGTCGCCGGTCGTGGCGGATGAACGTCGTATTGGAGTCCGAAACGATGTGCTTCGGAGCCTGCGCAAACCAGTAGTTGCGGCTCAGCGCCCCCAAGCGCTCACGCAACTCGGAGTCCTCCCAATCGCCGTTTCCGCGCTCAGTCAGAAGCGCCATCACCTCGAAAGCGAGGTCGCGCACGGAGCGGGGCTCCGACTCAACCTCGGCCGTCGCCTCAACCAGCCAAGCCTCAAGCTCGGCTGCCTCGATACGGCCGTCGTTGTAGTCGGCGATCCTCTGTCGGATTTCTAGGTCGAGCATGGTCCGGCCTCCAATTCAACGCATCCCGCTGGACGACCTGCGTGAGATGTTCAACGCAGAGGTCCTGCCGAAGATTCGGAGCGGTGCGGTCATCGAGGTCATCGAGCGAGACGGTACTCCAAGCTCTAGATCGTCCGAGCCTGCTGGCTCCCGGAGCCAGATCGTCTCATATTGGGAGGTTGGTGAGCAAGGGCTGCGCAAAGTCGCGCTCGCACACCGGTATCTCCGACCAGACGGCTCACTCGGCGCGAGCGGTCTGCCGGACCCTAAGCAGGTGTTCCGGGACGGCCAGATGTACGCGGCGCACGTTCGACCGCCGAGCTAGGCATAACCAGCTTCTACAGAGAATGACTACTTGCCAAGGGGGCTATAGGACACATAACTGTTCCAACGCTCCGGCCGGAGCCCGCGCGGCACTCCCTCCCCTATCCAGCCAGCCGTTCAGGAGGCAAGCCGCGCCGGCACGGCCCTTCGGCCCACCGCGCGAGGTCTTCCAGAGGTCAGGCCCGAGCCCGCGCCGTCTCGACCGGCGTAGTGGAGCCCGCCTCGGTCCAGCACCGCACGATGTCGCGCATCGAGAGCACGCCGGCGATCTCGCCGCCGTCGACCACGACCAGGTGGCGGAAGCCGCCGCGCACCATCTCCTCGGCCGCGCGCTCGAGCGACCAGTCCGGCGCAGCGAACGTCAGGTTCTGCGACAGGTGGTCGCAGACGCACTCCTGGTCCGGGTCCTGACCCTTCCCGAGGGCGATCAGGAGGTCGCGCTCGGTGAAGATCCCGGGCCCGGGCTCCTCGGGGTCGATCACCACCGCGGCCCCCACCTCGCGCTTGGCCATCTGTCGAGCTGCCTCACGCAACGTGTGCTTCGGACCGACGGTGAGTACGACCGAGCTCATCCCCTCGCTGACCCGCAAATTGCGCTCCCTTTGATCCTAAGTGACGATTGCCGCAAGACTACATGCGCGGGGGGCCCGCTGTCGCGCCGGGACTTATACGAGCCGATGGGAGTGCCTACGCGCCAAGGCGGCGCATAAACCTGACCGAGGCGTCATATTCGATAACTTGGACCACGGGATCGCGTTGCAGTACTTGTGATCCCGCGCCAGGTGTGGCGCGTATCACCCGTACCCCCGGACCCGCACCCCCACCCCCCTATGGCCATCAGAACATCCACAGTCTCACGCCGCCGTGCCCTCTACGAGGAAGCGGTGGAGATAATCGAGCAGGAATACGCAAGCGATCTGGAGCTGGACTCCGTCGCCCGCAGGCTCGCCACCTCGCGCCGCCAGTTGCAGCGCGCCTTCTCCGAGGCTGGACAGACCAGCTTCCGCACCCGGCTCGCCGAGGTGCGCATGCAGAAGGCGCTGGAGCTGCTGCGCGAGGGCACGCTGCCCGTCCGTGACGTGGCGACGAGCGTCGGCTACCGGCAGGCGGCGCAGTTCGCGAAGACGTTCCGCCGCCATCACGGCAGGCCGCCGTCGAGCATCCGCCGCGAGCGCTACACGACCGCCTCGCAGCCCGCCGACGGCGACCACCCGGGCCCCCAGGCGCTCGGGTTCCACCGCGCGGCCGCGTAGCGAGGAGTCTTCAGAGCTCGGCCGGCAGCGCCGGCCGCAGACGCGCGCGGCGCCGGGCAGCCCCCCGCCCACCGGCGCCGATGCGTATGGCCCTCCCCCTGGCCCCCGTCGGGGGGAGGGCCCAGTCTTCCCTCGGCCCGGGGCGGACGCGTCCGCGCCACGACGCTAGGCATCACGGACCGCCTATAGACTCGCCCGCCGCATGCCTCGCCATCCGATAGTCCGGATGTTCATCTACGGCACGATCGCCTCCGCGTTCGGCGTCGCGGCCGTCCTGATCATGGACTGGTTCCCCGACGCGGACACCACGGACGCGCACAAGATCGACCGCCTCTACGACGTGCTGATGATCGTGTCGGTCCCGATCTTCGTGCTGGTCATGTCGGTCGCGATCTACAGCGTGATCAAGTTCCGCGCCCGCCCTGGGGACACCGGCGACGGCGCGCCGATCCACGGCAACGCCAGGCTCGAGGTCATCTGGGTCCTGATCCCGTTCGTGATCGTGAGCGTGCTGGCCGTCTACGCCTGGGTGGTGCTCGACGACATCGAGAGCGAGAAGCCCGGCGAGCTGCGCGTGCACGTCTTCGGCCAGCAGTTCGCCTGGAGCTACGAGTACCGCGGCAAGGACGGCAAGCCGGTCCGCTCGAACCAGCTCTACCTGCCGGTGGACAAGCCGGTCCGCTTCGACATCTCCACGCGCGACGTCATCCACTCGTTCTGGATCCCGAACTTCCGGCTGAAGTCCGACGCCGTGCCGGGGATCACCACCAAGTGGCGGGCCACCCCCACGACGATCGGCAAGCACGACGTCGTGTGCGCCGAGCTGTGCGGGGCGGGGCACTCCGCCATGCGCGCGAGCGCCAACGTGGTCAGCCAGAAGGACTTCGACGAGTGGCTGGCCAAGGCGGGTGGCGGGCCGCCTCCGACCGGCGGCGGTGGCGGGCCCCAGACCGGCGAGGAGGGAGCGGCCGGCGGGCCACCCGGCGACGGCAAGGAGGTCTTCACCGCGAACGGCTGCGGCGGCTGCCACCAGCTCGCCGACGCCGGCTCGAGCGGCACCACCGGGCCGAGCCTGGACGAGCTGGCCGCCAGCGCCGAGCAGAACGGCGCCGGCAAGTCGCTCGAGGAGTACGTGCGCGACTCGATCGTGAACCCCAACGGCACGATCGCGGAGGGATTCTCCCCGGGTACGATGCCTCAGAACTACGGCAAGGAGCTGACCCCCGCGCAGATCGACGCCCTGGTGGCGTACCTGGTCGAGCAGGCGGGCGGAGGAGGTAAGCAGGAGTGACCTGGGGAGCGAGGTTCAGAGCACCGGGCTGGTACCGGGCGGCGCTGTCGCTGCCGATCGGCCTGGCGATCGCGTTCCTGCTCACGTGGGGCATCCGGGCCCTCTACGGGCACGACAGCTACGCCCACTTCGTCGACGGCAACGCGATCACCACGGTCGCGCTGATCTCGATCCCGCTGGCGTTCCTGATCGGGATCGGCTGCTTCGACTACTGGTTCCGCTGGGCCTCGGGCGCGCCGACCGTGCCGGAGGACCACTCGGGCCACGGCGCGACCTCGTGGAAGGACTACTTCCGGGTCAACACCGACCACAAGGTCATCGGCCTCCAGTACATCTGCACCACCTTCTTCTTCTTCGTCGCCGGCGGCGTGATGGCGATGCTGATGCGGGCCGAGCTGGCCTCGCCCGGCATGCAGTTCGTCAGCCCCAACACCTTCAACGGGCTGTTCTCGGTGCACGCCTCGCTGATGATCTTCCTGTTCATCATCCCGGTGTTCGCCGGGATCGCGAACTACGTGATCCCGCTGATGATCGGCGCGCCGGACATGGCCTTCCCGCGCCTGAACGCGCTGTCGTTCTGGATGCTGCCGGTGGCGGGGATCATGATGCTGGCCAGCTTCTTCGCCCCCGGCGGCTCGTTCGCCACCGGCTGGACCGCCTACGCCCCGCTCTCGACCGAGACCCCGCTGGGCCAGACCTTCTTCACGCTCGCGGTCCAGTTCGCGGGCGCCTCGTCGATCGCCACCGCGCTGAACTTCCTGGTCACGATCATCACCATGCGCGCGCCGGGCATGACGTTCTGGCGCATGCCGCTCCTGGTGTGGGCGAACTTCACGACCTCGCTGCTGGTCGTGATCGCCACGCCGTTCATCGCCGGCTCGCAGTTCTTCGTGCTCTTCGACCGGGCGCTGGGCACGCACTTCTTCGATCCGCAGACCGGCGGCGACGCGATCATGTACCAGCACGTCTTCTGGTTCTACTCGCACCCGGCCGTCTACATCATGATGCTGCCCGGGTTCGGGATCATCAGCGAGGTCATATCGACCCACGCGCGAAAACCGATCTTCGGTTACCGCATGATGGCCTTCTCGCTGATGGCCATCGTGATCCTCGGGTTCACGGTCTGGGCGCACCACATGTTCGTCTCGGGCATGCACTCGTGGCTGCGCGTCCCGATGATGATCACGACGATGCTGATCGCGGTGCCGACCGGCATCAAGATCTTCTCCTGGCTGGCCACGCTGTGGAGAGGCGTGATCCACATGAGAACGCCGATGCTGTTCGCGCTCGGCTTCATCACGATGTTCACCCTGGGTGGGATCAGCGGGATCATCCTGGCCGTCATCCCGGTGGTGATCCACGTGTCGGACACCTACTTCGTGGTGGCCCACATCCACTACGTGCTGTTCGGCGGGAGCGTGTTCACGATCTTCGCCGGGCTCTACCACTGGTTCCCGAAGATGACCGGCCGGATGTACGACGAGAGCCTGGGCCGCATCCACTTCTGGCTCTCGTTCGTCTTCTTCAACCTGACCTTCGGGCCGATGCACTTCGTCGGCGTCGACGGGATGCCGCGGCGCGTGGCCGACTACGCGGACCAGTACTCCACGCTCAACGCGTTCATCTCGATCTCGAGCTTCATCTTCGGCCTGACGTTCCTGATCTTCCTCTACAACATGATCACGAGCTGGCGCCACGGCCCGGCCGCCGAGGGCAACCCGTGGCGGGCGCACACGCTCGAGTGGCAGGTCTCGTCGCCGCCGCCGATCTTCAACTTCGACGAGGTGCCCACCGTCGTCGGCGGGCCGTACGAGTTCGGGGTGCCGGGCGCGGTGCACGGCGTGTTCAAGGAACGCAAACCGGTGGCGGCCGGCAGCCGCGAATGAGCCGCGAGCCGCACGTCATCCTCGTGGTCGCCAACGAGACCGTCGGCGGCCGGGCCCTGATCGACGCGGTCAAGCGCCGCGCGGAGGAGGCCCACGAGCGCAGCCAGCCGTTCAAAGTCTGCGTGGTCTGCCCGCAGAACCAGCCCAAGAGCGGCTACGTGATCTACGACGAGTCCGTGCGCAGCGCGGCCGAGAACCGGCTCGAGACCACGCTCGCCCAGCTCCGCGAGATCGGGATCCAGGCCGAGGGCGAGATCATGGACCCCGACCCGTTCGCGGCCACGACCGACGCGGTGGACCACTTCGGCGCCGACGAGATCATCGTCTCCACCCACCCCGAGACCCGCTCGGGCTGGCTGCGCAAGCACCTGGTCGACCGCCTGAAGGAGGCCACCGGCCTGCCGGTCGAGCACGTGGTGGTCGACCTCGACGCCGAGCGCGCCGACGTGCGCCGCGTGCTGGTCGTGGCCAACCAGACCGTGGGCGGCGACCCGCTAATCGACAAGATCAAGGAGGAGGCGGCCGAGTCACCGTCGACCTTCGTGGTGATCCTGCCGCAGGGCGATACCGGCGAGCACGGCGACGCGCACCAGCGCCTCGCGCAGACGCTCGAGCGCCTGAACGACGAGGGGATCGAGGCGGTCGGGCAGGTCATGGACCCCGACCCGTTCACCGCCATCCAGAACGCGCTCCAGTTCTATCCGGCCGACGAGATCATCATCTCCACCTTCCCCGAGACCCGCTCGGGCTGGATGCGCAACGACCTGATCGACCGCGTGCGCCGCTCGACCTCGAAGCCGGTCGAGCACGTCGTGGTCGAGGAGGAGAAGGTCTGATGGAGTCGGCCTCGGTCGCCGTCGGGCACGCGCACGTTCACGACGAGCACCACGGGCCGCCCCCGGCGAACCAGTCGTCGCGGGTCGAGGCCCAGTTCCTCGGGATGCTGCTTTTCATCATCTCGGAGATCATGCTCTTCGGAGCGTTCTTCACGGCGTACTTCTTCATACGCGTCGTGAACGGGGCCGAGTGGCCGGCCGAGGGGAACGAGCTGCCGGTGGCGGTGGCGGGCGCGAACAGCGCGATCCTGCTGTCGTCGAGCCTCACCATGCACTGGGCGCTGCTGGGCGTCCGGCGCGGGAACCGCTTCGCGCTGAAGGCCGGGCTGTTCACCACCTTCATGCTCGGCCTGACCTTCCTCGCCGTGCAGATCAACGAGTACGTCAACGTCGGCTTCGCCCCCGGCGACCACGCCCAGGGCACGATCTTCTACGGCCTCACCGGGCTGCACGGCGGCCACGTGCTCGTCGGCCTCACGCTGCTCCTGTTCGCCACGATCCGCGCCTGGCGCGGGCACTACTCGGAGAAGGAGCATCGTGGCGTCGAGGTGCCGGGGATCTACTGGCACTTCGTCGACGTCATGTGGATCTTCGTGTACTCGACGATCTACCTCCTCTAGCCGCGTGCAGAACCCGCTGCGGTCCGAGGACGCGGCGTTCCGCTTCCTGCTCTGGTTCGTGCTCGTCATGGCGGTGATCGTCGGCTCCGTCCTGCTCGTCCGGGCCCTGACCTGAGCGACCTGGCGGTGGCGGAGCGCGCGGCGCGCGCGGCGGGCGAGCTGCTGCTCGAGCGCTTCGGCGGGCCCGCGCGCGGGCTGGGGTCCAAGACCTCCTCCACCGACATGGTCTCCGACGCCGACCGGGCGGCCGAGGAGGCGATCGTGGCCCTGCTACGCGCCGAGCGGCCCGACGACGGGCTGATGGCGGAGGAGGGCGCCTCGCTGGAGGGCTCGAGCGGCCGCCGCTGGGTGATCGACCCACTCGACGGCACCACGAACTTCCTCTACGGCAACCCCCAGTGGGCCGTCAGCGTGGCGATCGAGGACGGCGAGGGCGTGCTGGCCGGCGTGGTGCTCGACCCGGTCCGCGGGGAGTGCTTCCGGGCCGAGCGCGGGGGTGGTTGCACTTTGTTGCGGTATGCGCAACAAAGTGCAAGCACCTCGGAGGAGCCGCTGCGGGTCCGCGAGGGCGCGAGCCTCTCACGTGCCCTGATTGCGACAGGGTTCGGCTACGAAGCCGCGTGGCGCCGGGAGCAGGCCAAGGCGCTCGCGCACATCCTCCCGCGCGTCCGGGACGTGCGAAGGGGCGGCGCCGCCGCGCTCGACCTCTCCTGGGTGGCAGCCGGGCGGCTCGACGGCTACTGGGAGCGCGGGCTCAACCCGTGGGACTGGGCCGCCGGGCGGCTGCTCGTGACCGAGGCGGGCGGGGCGCTGGCCGAGCCGGCGGGCGAGCGGCAGGGCCTGGTGGCGGCCGCTCCCGAGCTGCTGCCGGAGCTGGTCGAGCTCGTGACGGAGGCCGAGCGGCTGGCCGCTACTTGACGGTGAGGGTGCCCTTCATGCCGCCCTCCTCGTGGCCGGGGACCGAGCAGTAGAAGGTGTAGTTGCCCGGCTTGAGCGTGGCCTTGAAGGTGGAGTTGCCGCCGCTGCCCACCACCGGGCCAATCGGCCCGCCCGGCTTGAGGGCGATGTTGTGCTGGATCGGCGACTCGTTCGGCGACTCGATCGTGACGGCGCCGGCGGGTGAGTTGGCCTTGTCGCTGGTGAAGGCGAGCGCGCCGGTGGGGTCGGCCGGGATCGTGAGCTTGCCGCCCTTCGCCGCGATCGGCGGGCCCTTCTTGGGCTGGGCCGCGGCGGCGAGCAGGCCGCTGTCCTTGCCCGGCCGGGCCGCTGCGTAGGCCACGTAGGCGGCCACGTCGCGGGCGTCGTCGCCCTTCACCAGGCCGGGCTTCATCGAGCTGCTGCGGCGCGGGTAGGCGATCTGGTCGCGGACGGTCCCCTCGATCGTGCTGCGCTTCATCCCGTCGCGGATGACCTGGACGAAGGCCTGGTCGAGGTCCGGGCCCACGCTGCCCTTGGTGTTGGCGCGGGCGAGCGCGTGGCAACTCCCGCACTGGCCCTCGCCGGCGAAGAGCTTCTTGCCGTTGGCCAGGTCCGGCTCCTCCTCGCCACAGCCGGCCGCGACGAGCGCGGCGGAGCACGCGAGCAGTGCCGCGATGGCCCTGGGAGTGTGCGCGCGGGGTCGCAAGGCGGCCGAAGGTTATCCAGTCGCGCGGCGGCTCGGAGCCCCGGCGCGAGCGCTCAGGCGCCCGGCTCGGGCAGCTCCGCGAGCCGCCCCTCCGCGGCCGCGATCACGCTCCGCGCGACCCCCTCCC
>JALZEZ010000065.1 GCA_030861775.1 Actinomycetota bacterium | reverse complement strand
CGTCCACCTCGCGCAGGCGGCCGCGATCGGCCAGCAGCTCCTCCTCCTCGCCCGGGCTCGGCGCCAGCTCGTCGATCTCGGCCAGCTCGAAGGCGAGCAGGTCGCGGTCCCGGTCGCGGGCGCCCGCTCGCACGCGAATCTCCTCCAGCGCGCGCCGCAGCTCGCCGGCGCGGCGGTGGCGCTCTGCGTAGCGCTCGCGCACGGCCAGGTGGCCCGCGCCGCAGAAGGTGTCGAGGATCTCGAGCTGGGCGGACCCGACCGTCAGCCGCCGGTGCTCGTGCTGGCCGTAGAAGGCGAGCAGACGGCCGCCCAGCTCGCGCAGGTCGGCCGCGGTGGCCGAGCGACCCTGCACGAACGCGCGCGTGCGCCCCTCGGCGCTGACCCGTCGGCCGAGCACGATCTCCTCGCCCTCGCCGTCGATCCGCTCGCGCAAGTCGGCCAGCTCGTCGCCGTCGAGCAGCCCCGGCTCCATCTCGAAGACCCCCTCGACGTACGCCTCGGGCGCCCCCGGCCGCACAATCCCCGAGCGCGCCTTGCCGCCCAGCAGCAGGTCGAGGGCGTGCGCGAGCACGGTCTTCCCGGCCCCGGTCTCGCCCGTGATCGCGTTCAGGCCGGTCCCGAGCCGGAGCTCGGCCCGGTCGATCAGCAGCAGGTTCTCCACGCGCAGCTCGAGCAGCATCGGGCCAGGTGTACCAGTGGCGCCCGACGGAGCCGATCAGAACCAGCGGAAACCGACCGGAAGGCCCTGGAAGCGACCGGCGCGATCGCCCGCGATCTCGGCGAGCAGAGGTCCGAGCTCGCGCGCGCGGACGGCCTCGTCGTCGCGGCACCAGCTCTCGCGCGGACGCCCGCCGTGGTGCAGAGCCCACTCGCGGCTTTCGACGTCATACCGAAGCTGCGCTACGGGGGCGCAGGCGCCCGATGAGCAGCGGCGCTCCCAGCGCACGCGCCAGGGCGGAGCGGCCTCACTGATCGTGATCCAGACCGTCGCGTGACATTCGACCTCGATCGCGTCCGCGTCGCCCTCGGCGGTGAGCTCGGCGCAGAAACGCGCGACCTCTTCAAGCGCGGAATGAATGTCCATGCCCGGTTAAGTCGCGCGCGCCCGGTCTTCGCCCCCCTGGCTCTTATCTGATTTATCCGACTAGGGCGGCGGCAAGGCGCGGCCCTCGTCCACCGCCTCGCGCGACCAGGCCGCGAGCGCCCCGAAGGCCGGGGTCGGGCGGCCCCTGCGGTCCAGCAGGCTCGTGTCGAAGCGCCCGCCCGGGAGGTCCTCTGACGGCGCCACGAGCAGGTACTGGAGCAGCTGGCGCACGCGCGGGTACTTCGACGCGGCGAGCTCGAAGGCGCGGCTCGTGTAGGCGGCGCGGCGCAGCGGCCGCAGCGCGCGCTCGGTCCGCTGGAGGTAGCCGAACTCGGTGATCCACACGTCGAGCGGGCGGCGCTCCGGGTCGGTGAGCGACCCCGCCGCGCCGAGCGTGTCGAGCAGGCGCAGCAGGCGTTCGATCGAGCCCAGCGTGGCGTTGTCCTCCCCCGGGTACTCGCGCTCCGGCGGCGCCTCGAAGTCGTACGAGTGGTGCGCGTAGCCGTCGGCGCGCAGCGGCCCCGACGCCACCACCTGGCGCAGGAACTCGAGCGGCGGTATCCCGTCCCCGCGCCGCACGTACGGGGCCGTCTCGCCGATCAGGATCTGGGCATCCGGCACGACCGAGCGGATCGCCGCGGCGCCCGCCTCGTACAGCGCCCGGTACAGCCGCGGCATCTCGGCGATCGGGGTGAGCCAGTTCACCAGGTTCGGCTCGTTCCAGATCGACCAGCGCCGGACCCGCCCCCGGTAGCGCTCCGCGGCCTCGCGGGCGAAGGCTCCGAAGCGGACCGGGTCGGGGCGGAAGTTGCCGACGCGGCCGTTGCCGGTCGACGAAGCGGGCGCAGGAGGGATCAGCCCGAGCTGGACCTCGAACCCCTCACCGCGGGCGGCGTCGACGAACGAGTCGAGCTGCGACCAGCCCTCGGTCTCGATGCGGTTCCAGATGACGGGCGCCCGTATCCAGCTCACCCCGAGCTCGCGCAGCCGGTCGAACGCCCGGTCGCGGTCGTAGTAGTGCCGCTCGAGCAGCACCGCATTGTCCTGCAACGCCACCTCGAGGCCGCGCTGCCGCGGGTCGGAGGAGCCGCAGCCAGCCACCGCGAGAGCCGCGGCGATCAGTAAGCCAGGCGCCCGAACTTCTCGCGGATCCGGTGGTAGAAGTGCTGCCCCTCGATCTGCGCGAGCCGCACCCGGTCGTGCACGAAGCGGACCGCGATCTCGCCCCCCGGCGGCAGCTCGGCCACGGGGCGGTTGTCGGTGGTCACGTCCACGGCCTCGCGGGTGGACATGTTCTCCACCCTCAGCACGTCGTCGGGCGCGACCACCAGCGCCCGGGCCGTGAGCGTGTGCGGCGCGATGAACGAGACCACGTAGCCCTCCACGCCCCAGGCCAGGATCGGCCCGCCGTTGGCCAGGTTGTAGCCCGTGGACCCGACCGGGGTGGCTGCCACCAGGCCGTCGCAGCGCACGCGGCCGAGCTGGTCGCCCAGCACCGAGTAGCCGACCTCCGCCACCCGGCTGTTCGTGCGCCGGTGGAGCGAGATGTCGTTCACGCCGATCCGGGTCTCGCCGTCGAACTCGACCGCGAGCGCGGGCATCCCGAGCACCTCGAAGCGCCCCTCCAGGAGCCGCGCGATCCCGTCCTCCAGGTCCTCGCGCTCGACGGTGGAGAGGAACCCGATCGCCCCGTAGTTGAAGGCGAACACCGGCGCCCCGTTCTCGGCGGTCGCGCGCAGCGCGCTCAGGATCGTCCCGTCGCCGCCGAGCACCACGGCCACGTCGGTGTCGTCGCCGGGCCGCGCGCCGAGCCGTACCCCGTCGCGCTCGCCGATCCCGTGCTTCTCCGCCTCGCCGTCCGGGACCAGGACCTCCACCCCCGCGGCGGCGGCGGCCTCGAGCAGCCGCTTCACCCCCGGCCCCGTGTCGTCGGTGAGCGTGTGCGTGAGCAGGGTGATGCGGCGCGGAGCGGTCACACGTCCACCCCCTGGAGATCGGGCATGCCGCCCCCAGTCCGGCCCGGCTCGCCGAGCCACACGAACGTCTCGCGGTTCCCCGCCGGCCCCGGGAGCCCCGAGGGGGCGAACCCGAGCACCGACCAGCCGTCCTCCGCCGCCATCCGCGCCACAGTGGCCACGGCCTCGCGCCGGTGCTCGGCCGAGCGCACCACGCCGCCCTTCCCGAGCCGCTCCCGCCCCACCTCGAACTGCGGCTTGACCATCGCCAGGCAGTCGAACTCCGGCGCCGCGGCCCCCAGGACGGCCGGCAGCACCTTCGACAGCGAGATGAACGAGACGTCCACCACCACGAGCTCAGGCGCGTACGGGAGCGCCTCGGCGACCAGCGAGCGCGCGTTGGCCCGCTCCACCACCGTCACCCGCGGGTCGGTCCGCAGCCGCCAGTGCAGCTCCCCGTAGGCCACGTCCAGGGCCACCACGTGCGCCGCGCCGCGCTGGAGCAGGCAGTCGGTGAAGCCGCCGGTGGAGGCGCCGACGTCGAGCGCCCGCCGCCCGGAGACCTTCACCCCCAGCGCGTCGAGGGCGTTCGCCAGCTTCACGCCCCCGCGCGAGACGTATGGCGGCGGGGCGTCGACCGACAGCTGCACGCCGTCGTCCACCATCTGCCCGGGCTTGGCCGCCCGCGCACCCTCGCCGCCGATCCGCACGGATCCGGCGATCACCGCCGCGGCGGCTCGCGATCGCGACTCGAACAGCCCACGATCGACGAGGAGGGCGTCGAGCCTCGTCTTCACCACGCGCGGAGCGTACCGGCGGAGCCGCCCCGCGACGGGGCGGAGCCGCGCCGCGACGGGGGCGGAGCCGCGCCGCGACGGCTTCGCACGGGCCCGGAACATAAGCGGCCCGCCGGGAGGGCGGGCCGCTCGAGGGAGGAGTGATGCGTGATCGTGGGAATGAAGTCTGCTCCCACCGTACGCACGTTCGCCCGCGGGTTGTGTGCGGCGCGCCACACACCGCCCGCGGGCGTTCGCGCGCCTACCGGACCTGCACGTTGCCGTCGCGGAGCGCCTGCGCCCCCGAGGCGTAGCCGCTGGCCAGCAGCATCCCGTAGCTGTCGGCGGCGCTCGGCTCGCCGCCGTCCGTCACGTCGACGCGGTACATCACGGTGCCCCCGCCGTCGACGGTCGCCTCGCCGAAGATCACGGCGGACCGCCGGTCCTCCGAGCACACCAGCGCCAGCACGCGCGTGGACCTCACGCCGAGCGGCTGGGCCGGGCCGTGGTCCACGTACGAGCGGGCGATCCCGCCGAAGGTGGCCCGGTCGCCGTTGGCGGCGGTGATCGTGCCGCCGCCGGTGACCTTGCAGGCGTCCGTGCTCGACGCCAGCACCCACTGCTTGGTGGCGCCGTCGCCGGGCTCGCCCTCGTCCCGGGTGCCGTCGTCGTCGCTGTCGGCGTACGCCTCGATGACGTCGTCGCCCGGGAACGCGGGGCCGGAGTAGCAGAACTGCGCCTGCCCGTCGGCCCCGGTCGCGGCCGAGCCCGACTCGCTGACCGAGCCGGAGACCGAGAAGCGCACCGTCGCGCCCTCGAACGCCGCCCCGTTCTGGTCGGTGACCGTGGCGGTGACGCAGTGGGTCGTGCCCACAGTGTTCACGGCCACGTCCGGAGCCAGCTCGAGGGCCGCCGGCGTCGCCGCCGGGTCCTTGCGCTCCGGGTGGACCTTCGTCACGAACGCGTCGTACTGCCCGCGGTTGGTGGTCTGGTACGCGCCCTCCGTCGTGGGGAAGTTCCCCGCGTTGGTGAGGCCGCCGACGTAGACCTCGCCCGCCCCGTCGAGCGCGATCCCGCTGCCCATCTCGGCGGCGCTGCTGATGCCGCCGAGGTAGGTGCCGTACTCGAGCTTCGAGCCGCCCGGGTTCAGCATCGCCACGTACGCGTCCTCGTAGGTCGTGTCCGGGTCGGTCTCCTGGAACGCGCCCGGGGTGGTCGGGAACGCCCTGGAGTCGGTCCGGCCGGTCGCGATCGCGCGGCCGTCGGAGTCGACGGTCAGGGCGAGCACGCCTTCGGCCCACTGGGCGCTCTGCGGGCCGCCCAGGTAGGTCGAGTACTCGAGGCCCGAGCCGTCCGGCTTCAACGCCGTGACGAACCCGTCGCTGCTCGAGTTCCCGGTCTGCGGGTCGTTCGGCTGGAACGAGCCCGACGTGGTGGGGAAGTTGTCCGAGCCGGTGAACCCGCCCACGTAGGCGACGCCGTCGCGGACGTCGATGCCGTGTGCGTTGTCCGACGTGTTGCCGCCCAGGTACGTGCCGTACTCGAGCTTCGAGCCGTCCGTCGCGAACTTGGCGACGAAGGCGTCGGACTCCTGCCCCGGGCTCGGAGCGGTCTCGCGGTAGGCGCCCGGTGTGGTCGGAAAGCCGTCCGCGTTGCTCGTGCCGGTCACGTAGGCGTTCTCGCCCTCGACCGCGATGGCCTGCGGGCCGCCGTGGCCGGTCGGGCCGCCGAGGTAGCTCGACCACTCCAGGCCGGACCCGTCCGGCGTGAGCTTCGTGACGTAGCCGTCGAAGCCCGACGCCGGCGGGCCGGGCTCGGGATCGCTCGACTGGAACGCGCCGGGCGTGGTGGGCCAGTTGTCGCCGTCGGTGGTGCCGGCGACGTACGCGCTGCCGTCGGCGTCGATCGCGACCGCGCCGAAGTCGTCGAACACCCCGCGCGAGCCGAGGTAGGTGCCGTAGTCGAGCGAGGAGCCGTCCGTGCTCAGCTTCGCCACGAACAGGTCTGCCGTCGACGACGGGTCGGTCTCCCGGAAGGCCCCGGGCGTGGTCGGGAAGTCGCCCCAGGCGGCCTTGCCGGTCACGAACGCGTGGCCGTCGCCGTTCACGGCGATGCTGTGGCCGAAGTCCTGACCCCCGGTCCCGAGGTAGGTCGAGTACTCGAGCGTGGACCCGTCCTGCGACAGCTTCGAGACGAACACGTCGCTGTCGCCGCCCGGCGCCGAGGTCCGGAAGGCGCCCGAGGTCGTCGGGAAGTCCGGCGACTCGGTCGAGCCGACGATGTACGCGTTGCCCGCGCCGTCCACCGCGACGTCGGCGCCGCGGTCCGAGCGGTTGCCGCCAATGTACGTCGAGTAGACGATCTGCGGGTCGATCACGAGCGGCTTCGCCCGGTCGTACGAGCCGAGCTCGAAGCCGACGCTGCCGTCGCGCCGGAGGACGTAGCCGGCCTCCACCCGCTCGCGCACGCCGTTCGTCTCCTGGTAGGCGAACGGGCGCTGGTGGCTGAGGTCGCCGGCCGCGGTCCGCACGACCAGCTCGCCGGCGCTGCCCACCGAGACGCCCTCGGCGCCCTCGAAGGTGAGGCCGATGCGGCTCGGGTCGGCGCCGGCGGCGACCTCGAAGTCGTACTCGAGGCCTGCCGAGTTGCCGTACCAGGCCATGTCGATGCCCGGGTAGACGCCGGTGTACTGCACGCGCCCGAAGGTCGGGACGCCTGTCCGCCACTTCGACGGGTCGTCACCGCGGATGTAGCTGGCCGTGGCCGGCTTGCGCGAGCGGCCGGCGATCTCCGGCTGCGAGCTGGCGCCCGCGAGGCCCATGCGCACGACGGCGCCGTCGGCCTCCATGCCGGTGCCCCGGGTCAGCGACCCGTCGCCCATCAGCGTGGTGGTGCCGGGCTCGCCCGCCTGGAGCGAGAGCACGGCCTCCGTCGGGGTCAGGAAGAGCGTGTAGCCGCTGCCGCGGGCGAGGTACTCGACCTCGCCGCCGGCCTGACCGCGGTTCTGCTCGAAGGCGGGCGCGGGGGCGGGCTTCTCGGTGGTGGCGGTGCCGCTCGAGTGGTCGAGCGTGGTGGGCACGCCTCCCTCCCCGAGCGCCACGAGCACGAGGGCCGCGGCGATCGCGAGCGCGGTGGCGAGCGCCACCGCGGGCATGGGCAGTCGCCCGAGGGCGATCGGTGAGTACACGTGATCCTCCAGGTTGTAGAGCGCGCCCCTGCCTGTACTGCTCCCCTGAAGACGGCGCGCGAACGGCCAGTCCGCACCAACCTAGACGCGATCCCCCGCTTTCGCCACCCCGCGCGGATGGGGACATCTGTCTACGCCGAAAAAAGGGGTCTGACCCCTTTTTTACGTTCCTGTAACGCTGCGTTCGGTCCGCGGCGAGGCGGTCTCGGACCAGCGCGGCGAGGCGGTCTCAGACCAGCGCGGCGCCGCGGTCGCGGGCGTCCGCGAGGACGCGCTCCACGATCGCCTCCGGCGTGAGCCCGACCTCCTTGTGGAGCAGCGCGGGCTTGCCGTGCGTGACGAAGCGGTCGGGCAGGCCCATGCGCAGCAGCCGGGTCTCGCGGGCCAGGTCGCGATCGAGCAGCAGCTCGCCGACCGCCGACCCGAAGCCGCCCTGGAGCACCCCGTCCTCGACGGTCACGAGCAGCTCGTGGTCGCTCGCCAGCCGGGTCAGCAGCTCGCCGTCGAGCGGCTTGGCGAAGCGGGCGTCCACGACGGTCGCCTCGACCCCGTGCTCGTCGAGCAGGTCCGCCGCGCGCAGCGACAGCGGCACGCCGAACCCGTAGCCGATCAGCGCCACCCCGCTCCCCTCGCGCAGCACCTCGCCGCGGCCGATCTCGA
The DNA here is from genome assembly GCA_030861775.1 of Actinomycetota bacterium. Taxonomy (GTDB): domain Bacteria; phylum Actinomycetota; class Thermoleophilia; order Solirubrobacterales; family Thermoleophilaceae; genus AC-37. The sequence continues at coordinate 4,113 of JALZEZ010000065.1, read as the reverse complement.
TCTCCTGCGGGCGCGAGGGCAGCGGCACGCCCTCGGCCTCGCCGCGCGGGTAGCGCAGGGCGATCGGGCCCTCGTCGTAGCGCAGGGCGGTGTGGAGCATGTCGCCGAGCATCGCCTCGTCGCGCGGCGCCATCAGCACGATGTTCGGCAGGCAGCGCATGTAGGCGATGTCGAAGGCGCCGTGGTGGGTGGGGCCGTCGTCGCCGACGAGGCCCGCGCGGTCCATGGCGAAGACGACGTTCAGGCCCTGGAGGCAGACGTCGTGGACGATCTGGTCGTAGCCGCGCTGGAGGAACGTCGAGTAGATCGCCGCCACCGGCTTCATCCCGCCCAGCGCGAGCCCGGCCGCGAACAGCACGGCGTGCTGCTCGGCGATGCCCACGTCGTAGTAGCGCTCGGGCAGCTCCTTCTGGAGGATGTTCAGCCCGGTGCCGGAGTTCATCGCGGCGGTGATCCCGCACACGCGGGCGTCGCGGCGGCACTCGGATACGAGGGCCTCGCCGAAGACGGTCGTGTACTGCGGCGGCTTGGGCGGATCGGCGGAGGCCGCGGCCTGCTTCGGCGCCGCGGCACGATCGACGATCGACGCGGGCTTGGCCGCGTGCCATTTCTCCATGCCCTCGAGCCCGCCCTCCTCGGCGGGCGCGAAGCCCTTGCCCTTCACGGTCTTGATGTGGACCACGACCGGGCGGTCGGCCTCGAGCGCGCTGCCGATCGACTTGCGCAGCTCGGCCACGTCGTGGCCGTCCACCACGCCCACGTACGCCACGTCGAGCTCCTCGAAGAAGAGGCCCGGCGCCCAGAAGGCCTTGATCGACGCCTTCAGCTCGGGCCCCAGCCGCTCGAAGCGCTCGCCCAGGCCGGCGGGCATCTTGGTCAGGCCCGTCTCGACGGCCTCGCGCGCGCGGTGCAGCTCCGGGTTCAGGCGGATGCGGTTGAAGTAGCGCGACAGCGCGCCCACGTTCGGCGCGATCGACATGCCGTTGTCGTTCAGGACGATCACGATCGGCACGTCCAGCCCGCCCGCGTTGTGCAGGGCCTCGAAGGCCACGCCGCCGGTGAGGGCGCCGTCGCCGATCACGGCCACCACGCGGCCGTCCTCCTCGTGCCCGCGCAGCATCGCCTCCTTGAGGCCGACCGCGTACGAGATCGAGGTCGAGGCGTGGCCGGCGCCCATGATGTCGTGCTCGGACTCGGGGATCGAGCAGAACGGGGCCAGGCCGCCGTACTTGCGGATGGTGGAGAGGCGGTCGCGGCGGCCGGTGAGGATCTTGTGCGGGTAGGCCTGGTGGCCGACGTCCCAGAGCACCTTGTCGCGCGGGGAGTCGAGCAGGCTGTGCAGGGCCACGGCCAGCTCGCAGGTGCCGAGGTTCGCGCCGAAGTGGCCGCCGATCTCGCCGATCGTGTCGATGATCAGCTCGCGGACCTCCTGGGCGACGTCTTGGAGCTCCGAGTCGGAGAGCTCGTGCAGGTCGGCCGGGCCGTCGATCTTGGCGAGGAGGCTCATGTGCGTCTCGTGAGTATGTAGTCCGTTGTCCGCGCCAGCGTCTCCGTCCGGCCCCTCGCCTCGGACAGCGCCGCCCGCGCCTTCTCGTGCGACTCGTCAGCCAGCTCGCGGGCGCGGTCGAGGCCGAACTCGCTGACGTACGTCCGCTTGCCCTGGCGCTCGTCCGAGCCCTGCGGCTTGCCCAGCGCGTCCTCGTCGCCCGTCACGTCGAGTATGTCGTCGACGATCTGGAACAGGACGCCGAGCTCCGCAGCGAACCGGCTCCAGGGAATTGTGGCAGGTCCGGTCACGCCTCCAAGCATCAATACGCACTCGACGGAGGCCGCGATCAGCCTGCCGGTCTTCAGCTCGTGCACCCGGCGCAGCTCCGGCTCGGTGCCGCTGATGTCGAGGTACTGGCCGCCGACCATCCCCCCCACGCCGGCCGCCGCCACGAGGTGGCCGAGCGCGGCCAGGACGCGGTCGGGGTGGCCGCGCTGCTCGCGCGCGACCAGGGCGATCGCCTCGGCGAACAGGCCGTCGCCGGCCAGGATCGCCACGTCCTCGCCGAACTTCACGTGGCAGGTGGGCTGGCCGCGGCGCAGCGCGTCGTCGTCCATCGCCGGCAGGTCGTCGTGGATGAGCGAGTAGGTGTGGATCAGCTCGATGGCCGCGGCCAGCGGGAGCACCGTGGCCGGGTCCTGCTCGAGCGCCTCGGCGGTGGCCATCGCCAGCACCGGGCGGATGCGCTTGCCGCCCGCCAGGAGCGAGTAGCGCATGGCGTCCTCGAGGCCGGTGACGTGGTCCTCGCTCGTGAAGCGGAGGTCGGCGAGATAGTCGTCGACTCTCGCCTGGAGCTCGACCGGGTAGGTGGCGGCCGGCGTGGCGCTGCTCAGAGCAGCGTCTCCTGTCCGGGGGCGGTGTCGCCGGCGGCGCGGCGGTCCAGCTCACCGCCCACGCGCGCGGCGATCTCCGCGCAGCGCTCGACCAGCTCCGCGGCCTCCTCCGGGGCGAGGTCGTCGCTGCGCAGGCGCTCGGCGGCGCGCTCCAGCTCGGCGATCGCGTCCTCGAGGGCGGTCACACCCGCTCCCTCTGGACCGCGCCGAGGATGCCGTTCACGAACGCGGGGGCGCCAGCGGCGCAGAGCTCCTTGGCGGCCTCGATCGCCTCGTCGAGCGCGACCTCGTCCGGCACGTCCTCGCGGTGGAGCATCTCGTGGAGCGCCACGCGCATGATGTTCAGCTCGAGCGGGGCGATGCGGTCGAGCGTCCAGTCCTCGGCGTAGCGGTCGATCAGGGCGTCGAGCTCGTCCTGGTGGTCGTCCACGCCCTTGACCAGCTCGCGCGTGAAGGCGCTGGCACCGCGGTCGAGCGTCTCGGTGAGAGGGCGGTCGGTGACGTCGCGCTGGTAGAGCGCCACGACCGCCGCCCTGCGTTGGTCGCTGCGCCTCATCGGACCGGTTACGAGGCGCGCGAGACGTACTCGCCCGAGCGCGTGTCCACCCGCACCCGGTCGCCGACGTTCACGAACAGCGGCACGCGCACGGTCACGCCCGACTCGAGCGTGGCCGGCTTGTCGCCGCCGCCCGAGGCGGTGTCGCCCTTGACCCCGGGCTCGGTCTCGGCCACGGCCATCTCGACGGCGCTCGGGACCTGCACGTCGGTGGGCTGCTCGTCGACGTAGAGGACCTCGACCTCCTGGCTCGGCAGGACCCACTGGAGCGACTGCTTGACCGACTCCTCGGGGACCGTGAACTGCTCGTAGCTCTCGAGGTCCATGAAGTGGGCGTCGGCGCCGTCGGAGTAGAGGAACTGCATCCGGCGCGTCTCGGTGCGGATCGGGCGGAACTTCTCGCCGGCCCGGAAGGTCTTGTCGATCACCGCGCCGTCGGCGGTCCGCTTGAGCTTGGTGCGCACGAACGCGCCGCCCTTGCCGGGCTTCACGTGCTGGAACTCGACGATCTTGAAGATCGTGCCGTCCACCTCGATGTGGGTGCCGTTCTTGAACTGGTTGGTGCTGATCATCGGCGCCTCAGGCTAGCGATGAGTTCCGGCTCGGGGACGGGTCTGAAGGGTAGGTTCGGCAACTTCGAGAGCGCCGGGGGTGCCCGGCGCGGATGGGAGATCACGTATGGGACAGCCGGTCATTCACTTCGAGATCCTCGGCAAGGACGCCGAGCGCACGCAGGGCTACTACTCGGAGCTCTTCGGGTGGAGGATCGAGCCGCTTCCGTTCGACAACCCGACCAGCTACGGGCTCGTCGACCGCGAGGACAACCTGAACGGCGAAGGCATCGGGATCGGCGGCGGCGTGGGCAACGCGCCCGAGGGGCATTCGGGGCATGTCACGTTCTACGTCGAGGTGCCGAGCGTCGAGGACGCGCTCGCCAAGGCCGAGAGCCTCGGCGGCTCGCGCACGATGGGGCCGGACCAGGTCCCCGGCGGGCCGGTCATCGGGCTCTTCCAGGATCCCGACGGCCTCACGGTGGGCGTCGTCCAGTCCGAGTAGCCCTTCCGCTTCCCCGGCGGCGGCGATAGCGTGCACGGCATGCGATTCGTCGTCGCGGGGGGCGGCGTGGCGGGGCTTGGCGCGGCGCTGGCCGTCGCGCGCGCGGGACACAGCGCGGT
>JALZEZ010000287.1 GCA_030861775.1 Actinomycetota bacterium | reverse complement strand
GCCAGCGCCAGCGCGACCGCCAGCAGCGCCGGCTGAGCGGCCTCGGTCCGGGTCAGCTCGGCGGGCGGCCCCTCGGCGCACAGGCGCCGGATCGGCAGCCCGCTGGCGGCCTCCGCCGCGTCGAGGTGCGGCGTCAGGAGCTCCGGTTCGCGCTGGAGCAGCTCGGCGCCCATTCCGACCCGCTGCGACCCCTGGCCGGGGAAGACGAACGCCAGCCTTCGCCCCTCCTGGCGCGCCGCAGTCACTTGTCCGAATCCTGACCGAAGGGTGGGGGGCTGGCCCCTCTCATGGGTGGAAGACCGGTGCTAGATTCGCCGGTCCACAGGGGCTCCCGTCTGGCCGAGTAGCGGGAATCCCGGCAAAGCAGGAGGAGAGTGGACGCTTGCAGGTCACGCGCGAGCAGTTGCTCAAGGAAACACGCGAGCACCTCCAGCAGCAGCGGAGCATCGAACCGGAGCGCGTGCGAGAGGACGCCCTCCTGCGCGACGACCTCGGCCTCGACTCGCTCGACGTCGCCGAGCTCGGCATGCGCTGGGCCGCGGACTACGGCGTGCTCCTGGAGGAGGAGCAGATCCTGAACATCGAGACGGTGGGCGAGGCGCTCGACTTCGTCATGTCGCACGCCGTCGCGACTCCGGAGGGCTGACCATGGAGGCATACATCTCGAGCATGGGCGGATTCCTACCCGGTGACCCGGTCCCCAGTGACGAGATCGAGGAGTACATCGGCAGCGTGGGGCAGGCGAGCTCGCAGCTGAAGGAGCGCGTGATTAGGAACAGCGGCGTCAAGACGCGCTACTACGCGATCGACAAGGACCAGAACAGCCTCTACAGCTGCTCCGAGATGGCCGCCAACGCCGTCCGCGACGCGCTCGAGCGCTCCACCATCGACGCGGACGACATCGAGCTGCTGGCCGCCGCCACGAGCTTCCACGACCTGATCGCGCCGGGCCTCGCCAGCATGGTGCACGGCGAGCTGGGCAACCCGCCCTGCGAGATCCGGTCGCTCCACGGGATCTGCTCGTGCGGGATGATGGCCATGAAGGACGCCTACCTGCACGTCAAGAGCGGCGAGGGCACGAACGCGGTCGCCTGCGCGGTCGAGTTCATGTCGCGGATGATGAAGTCGAGCCGCTTCGAGACCGTCGACGTGGACTCCGACGGCCGCGTCGCGATCGAGATGGCGTTCCTGCGCTACATGCTCTCCGACGGCGCGGGCGCCGCGGTGATCCAGGACCGCCCCGCTCCGGACGGGCTGAGCCTGCGGATCGAGTGGATCTCGCTCACCTCGTTCGCCAACCAGACCGACGCCTGCATGTACCTCGGCGCCGACAAGAACGACTGCAAGCGCGGCTGGTGGGACTTCCGCTCGTCCGACGACGCCGCCGCCGCGGGCGCGCTCGCGCTGCGGCAGGAGCTGAGCATGCTGCCGGGCCTGGTCAAGGTCTGCGTGGACGACTACGAGCGCCTCGTCCGCGAGGGCAAGCTCGACCCGGAGAAGCTCAGGTACGTCGCCGCGCACTACTCGAGCGAGGTGCTGCGACCGGGCGTGCTGCGCGAGCTCGCGAAGCGCGACGTCCCGGCCCCGCCCGAGCACATCTGGTACTCGAACCTCCCCCACGCCGGCAACACGAGCTGCGCGTCGATCTACCTGATCCTCCGCGACCTGCTGTACGACCACGACCTCGAGCCCGGCGACCAGATACTGGCCTTCGTGCCGGAGTCCGGCCGCTACGCGATCTCGTTCATGCTCGTGACCGTCGTGGACTCGGACGGCCGCGCCTAGCGGGGCCGCGCTCCCGTGCTCGCCACGAGCCGCTCAGCCGAGGGAGCGGGCGACTACCCGGTCGCCGGGCTCCTCGACTGGATGGAGTCCCCGCGCGCCGGGCGCGGGCTGTACTTCGCGAACGACGCTGGCGGGTTCGACCTCGTCGAGTTCCCGCGGCTGGCGGAGCTCGTGATGGCGGCGGCCGAGGAGATCGCCGCCGTCGCCGCGCGGCCGGGCGGCGCGATCTCGCTTCAGCTCCCGACCGGCCCCGGCTTCGTGTCCGCGTTCATCGGGTCGCTGGTCGCCGGCTACACGCCCAGCCCGCTGCCGCCGCCGACGTTCATGCGCAACCAGGAGCACTACGTCGCCCAGCTCACCGACGTGATCCGGGCGGCTGACCCGGCGGCGATCGTGAGCGACCCGGCCTTCGCCGAGGCGGCGGCGCAGGCCGCCGAGCGGGCCGGCACCGGCTTCGCCCCGGTCGAGCTGGAGCTGTCCGGTGACGGCTCGGGGTTCGAGCGCCGCGCGCCGGCGGACCTGGCGCTGCTCCAGTTCACGTCGGGCTCGTCGGGGCGCCCGCGCGGCGTCGAGATCACCTGGGCCAACCTCGAGTCGAACATCCGGATGATCCGCCACTGGCTGCGCATGCGGCCGGACGACCAGACCGTCACGTGGCTCCCGCTGTACCACGACATGGGCCTGATCGGCTGCCTGCTCACCCCGATCGTGAACCAGAGCGACGTGTGGATCTTCCGCCCCGACCAGTTCATCGTGAACCCGCGCCGCTGGATCGAGTGCCTCGGCACGCGCGCGGTCGAGATCGCCGTGTCCCCGAGCTTCGGGTTCGCCTACGCCGCCAAGCACGTGCGGCCCGAGCACGTCGAGGACCACGACTTCAGCGCGTGGCGGATCGCGATCTGCGGCGCCGAGCGGCTCGACCCGGAGGCGCTCCGCAGGTTCAGCGAGCTGCTCGCGCCGCGCGGCTTCCGGCCCGAGACGTTCCTGCCCGCGTACGGGCTGGCCGAGGCCACGCTGGCCGTGACCGGCGTGCACGTGCCGGACGTGCCGCGCGCGGTGCGGCCGGACTGGGACGGCCTGCGCTTCGGGTACGAGCTCGAGATCGAGGCCGAGGCGCCGATCGACGACGCGGACACGATCGGCGACGGGTCCGGCTGGCTGGTCGGCTGCGGCCCGCCCCTGCTGGGCGCGGCCGTCGAGATCGTGGACGACGAGGGCGATTCGCTCGGCGAGGACCGCGTCGGCGAGATCGCGGTGATCGCGGACACCGTCGCGCGCGGCTACCAGGGCGGCGACAACGTCGGCTCGACGTCGTTCTCGCCCGACGGGCTGCGCACCGGCGACGCCGGGTTCGTGCACGGCGGCGAGCTGTACGTCGTGGGCCGGATCGGGGACGCGCTGAAGACGCGCGGCCGAGCGGTCTTCGTCGAGGACCTCGAGGCGAAGGTGTGCGCGCACGCGGGCCTGCCGAAGGGCCGCGTGGCGGTGCTGGCCGGCACCGCGGCCGGGGCGGATTCGCTCGTCGCGCTCGTGGAGGTGGACCCGGGCGGCTGGGAGGAGGAGGTCGGGGCGCTGCTCGCCCGCGAGCTCGGTCCGGACGGCGTGGTGCGCGTGCTCGCGGGTCCGCGGGGCACGATCCAGCGCACGTCGAGCGGCAAGCCGCGGCGGCGGGTGCTGTGGCGGCAGCTGCTCGAGGGCGCGCTCGAGGCCGACGTGGTCTACGAGCGCGCGAACGGCGCGGCGAGGCCGGTGTGAGCGGCCGGCCGGGGGAGCCGCGGCGCGTGGCGATCACCGGGATCGGCGCCGTCACCCCGGTCGGGATCGGCGTGGACGCGATGTGGGAGGGGCTGACGAGCGGGCGCTCCGGGATCGACCGCGTCTCCGCCTTCGACCCCTCCGCGCACCGCGTGCAGATCGCGGGCGAGGTGGGCGACTTCGAGCCGGAGCGCTGGCTCACCACGGCCGAGGTGGCGCGGTCGGACCGCGTCGCCCAGTTCGCGCTCGCGGCCTCCGCGCTCGCGGTCGAGGACGCCGCCTTCCAGGCGCCCGACCCGGACCGGGTCGGCACGGTCGTCGCCAGCGGCATCGGCGGCGCGCGGACGGTGGTGGACAACGTGGTCGCCGACTCCGAGCGCGGCCCGGCGGCCGTCTCGCCGTTCTTCGTGCCGGGCGCGATTCCGAACATGCCGGCCGGGCTGGTGTCGATGCGGTTCGGCTACGGCGGGCCGAGCATGTGCCCCGCCACGGCGTGCTCGTCGTCGGCCGACGCGGTGGGGCTCGGGTTCCGCCTCGTGCGGGACGGCTACGCCGACGCCTGCCTGGCCGGCGGCACCGAGGCGTGCGTGACCTCGGTGGTGATGGCCGGCTTCGCGGCGATGTTCGCGCTGTCGAAGCGCAACGACGAGCCCCAGCGCGCGTCGCGCCCCTTCGACGCGGGGCGCGACGGCTTCGTGCTCTCCGAGGGCGCGGTGATGCTGGTGCTCGAGCCGGCCGAAGTCGCGCGGGCGCGCGGCGCGCACGTGTACGCCGAGCTGGCCGGCTACGGCCAGTCGAGCGACGCCTTCCACCCGACCGCACCGGACCCCGAGGGGCGCGGCCTGGTGCGGGCGATGCGGGCGGCGCTCGACGACGCGGGGATGGCGCCGGACGAGGTCGGCTACGTGAACGCCCACGGGACGTCCACGAAGCAGAACGACCCGATCGAGACGCGCGCGGTGAAGGCCGTGCTCGCCAACGGCTCGCCGCCCGCGCCGATCAGCTCCACGAAGTCCATGACCGGCCACCTGCTCGGCGCGGCGGGCGGGCTCGAGACCGCCGCGTGCGCGCTCGCCATCGACCGGGGCCGGCTGCCGCCGACGATCAACCTCGACGAGCCGGACCCGGCCTGCGACCTCGACTACGTCGCCAACGAGGCGCGGGCCGCGCGGCCCCGGGCGGCGCTCTCGAACTCGGCGGGCTTCGGCGGCCACAACGTCTGCCTCGCGCTGCGCGCGTCCGCGGGGTAGGCGGCCGGTTGCTCGAGCGGGCGGTCCGTCTCCTCCACCGCCGGCCGGGACGCGTGCTGGCGGTCGCCCTCGTCCTGTCCGCGGCCGCGCTCGCCGGCGGCTCCGGCGCCGCGCGCGAGCTGTCGCCGTATCAGGTCTACAAGGACCCCGGCTCGGAGAGCGCGCGGGTCGGCGGCCGCGTGGAGCGCGCGCTCGGGATCGACCCGCGGTCGAGCCTGGTGGCGCTCGTGGAGACGCCGTCCGGCGC
>JALZEZ010000064.1 GCA_030861775.1 Actinomycetota bacterium | reverse complement strand
GTCGAGCTCCTCGTTCGGCTCGAGCTCGACCAGGCGCAGCTCGAACGGCGTGCGGCCGACCAGCGGGTGCAGGGCCGTGAACAGCGCGCGCAGGCCGGGCGGGCCGTAGATCGTGAGCGGGAGCTCGCGGCCCCGGAGCCCGAACGTCTTGAGCATGCCGGGCAGCCCGAGGATGTGGTCGGCGTGGAAGTGGGTGACGAAGACCTCCTCGAGGTCGACCAGGCCGATCGAGCGCAGGAGCTGGCGCTGCGTGCCCTCGCCGCAGTCGAACAGCAGCCGCTCGCCGCCGCGGCGGACGAGCGTGGAGGTCAGCCCCCTGCCGGCGGTGGGGGCGGCTCCGGCCGTGCCCACGAACAGAACGTCGAGGTCCATCGGCCTATGGTGCCGCAACCCCGCCAACCGGCGGGTTCGGGACTGGTAGCGATTGACAACCAGCCCGACCGCGCTTAGCGTGATTCGGCGGCGGCATTCACGCCGCCCGCAGCATCAGGGGGACTCGCAATGTCGTTTGGGAAGCGGGCTGGACGCCCGCGGGGACTGGCTGTTGCTGTCCTGGCCGCCGTCACCGTCGCCGTGCCCGCGCACGCCGCTCAGGTCGAGGGCGCACGCGGCGGTCCGGTGCCCGACGCCACGCGTGCGGCGGCCGACAGGCTCGCGCGGGCGCTGCCGCCGGCCGTCGAGCCGAGCAGCGGCGCGCGGGTGGACGGTCAGGTCGTCTCGCCGACGCTGACGCAGGTCGGCGACCACCTGAGCGCGATCGGCGCGCTCGGCAACCAGACGATCTCGCTCGACCCCACCGAGGGCTTCGCGCTGGACACCTCCGCCGGCGCCGTGACCCTGGCGCCCGTCTGGGCCGAGCCGGGCTCGTCCGCCGCGCTCGTGAACGGCGACTCCGCGCTCTTCACCGACGTGCAGTCCGGCCTCGACGCGCTGCTGCGGCCGACCGCCGCCGGCGTGGCGACCGTGCTCCAGGTCGACGACGCGCTCGCCTCCACCACCTTCGCCTGGTCGGTGACCGCACCGCGCGGCGAGAGCCTGCGCGCGCTCGACGACGGCGGCGTGGCCGTGGTCGCCACCGACTCGGGCGGCGAGACGGTCGACGCGCCGGTCTCGACCTCCGGCATCGACGAGCCCGAGACGCTGGCCGACCCCGGCGACCAGTACGCCGAGGCCCGCACCGAGGTCGCGTCGGCGGACGCCGAGACCGACGAGCGCCTGCTCGCCGTGATCCACGCGCCCGAGGCCCAGGACGCCGCAGGGCGGCCGGTGCCGACGCGCCTCGAGGTGGACGGGGACGTGGTGAAGGTCGTGGTCGACCACCGCGCGCTGGGGGTCCAGTACCCGGTGACGGCGGCGACGTCCGCGAGCGCGCCCGAGGCGTGGCGCAAGCCGTGGCGGGAGTCGCTGGCGACCGGCACCGTGCAGGACGGGCCCGACGGCCTCCAGAAGGTCCTGCTGCCCGACGGCGAGGTGCTGCTGACGCATGGCCCGGACCCGCGGGTTCCCGACCGGCCCCGCTCCGACGCGGCGCTATTCGACCCGGAGGTGGGCGAGGACGGGCTCGGTGCCGAGGACCCGGTCGAGCCGCTCGAGGGCCACACCGACGGCGCTGAGCCCGATCCCGAGGCCTCCTGGCTCCATCCAGAGCCGACCGGCCTCCCACCGGTCCCGGGCGGCGACCCGGTCTGCGCGGACAGGGGACGCAAGCGCGTGCAGGTGATGATGTCGAGTTCGCGGCCCCTGGACGATCCGGATCGCAAGTACCTGACCCGCCGCATCCGGCGGATCGTGAAGGGCATGAACGTCAAGCTCATGGGAGAGGCGCTCGACTCCGGCAACGAGGACACGCCGCGGCGGCTGGTGGTCGCGTGCGAGCCGAGCGGCCGGCTGGCGGTCAGGCACTTCGAGACGATCGACTCCACCTTCGAGGAGGTCGTGTCCAAGGCGAAGGCGGCCGGCGCGACCGACGGCAACACGAAGTACCTGATCTTCGAGGAGGGCGCCAATCCGCAGCCGTTCTGCGGCGAGGCGAACATGTACGACGACGAGCGACCCACGACGCGGAACCTGAACAACGGGCGCAGGGGGCTGGCCGCCTCGGGCGCGGGCAACGACGCGACCGACGGCGACGATCTCTACGAGGGTGGCTACGCGATCGTCTACGGCCACGTGGACGGCGAGGAGGGCTGCTGGGACGTGGACACGGCCCTCCACGAGAACGGGCACACGATGGGCGCCGTTCAGAACAACGCGCCCGACTCGAACACGCTGACCCACTGCGACGACGGCTTCGACGTGATGTGCCAGGACGACCGCTCGGACGAGGACATCGCGAACGGCGTGCCCCTGACCTACCGGGAGGACGTCTGCCCGCCTGGCCCGCGCGGCTGGCGCTACGACTGCGACTACGACACGTACTTCGACGCCGGGCCCGAGAGCGGCGAGTACCTGGACGAGAACTGGAACATCGGTACGCGCGAGAACCTGTTCCTGAACTTCTCGAAGCCGGCGAAGCCCGACGAGACGTTCGTCTTCACCGGCAACAACGGCGACGAGGACGGCGACCCCTTCGGGGGGATCTGGCGCGGGCTCGACGACGGGATGGACCGTCCCGTCGAGATCGACCACGGGTCGAACGACCGGTCGGCGCTCTCGCCGGACGCGCAGGAGGTCGTGTACACCGGGCCGAGCGACACGCACCCGTGCTTCGAGGTGCGGATCATGGAGAGCGACGGCGGCGGCCAGCGGCCGCTGTGGGACTGCGGCGCGAAGGGGCTGCGCCCGGCGAACAACGCGCGCTTCTCGCCGAGCGGGCGGAGCGTGGTGTTCGACGACGGGTCGGACATCTGGATCACCGACCTGAACGGGGCGAGCCAGAGCAAGCTGATCGCGTGGGCCAACTCCGAGTCCCAGCCGGCGTTCACGGTGGACGGCGAGCAGCTACTGCTGTCCTCCAACGGGACGCCGGAGGGGCAGCCGTTCCCGTTCGACCCGATGGTGGGCGGGCGCGTGGCGATCTACCGCGTCTGGCGCGACGGCACCGAGCCCGAGAAGCTGACCGACTTCGGCCAGTTCATCCGGGCCTACCACGCGCGGCCGTCGCCGGACAACGAGCGGATCGCGTTCGAGGCGGTTCCCACCGGCTCGAACCAGGCCGGCATCTACGTGATGAACGCCGACGGCAGCGGCGCCGTGCGAATCGGCGAGGGCACGAGCCCGGACTGGACCCCCGGCGGCGAGGTCGTCTGGGGCGAACCGGACTTCTCGGACGGCGGCTGGAACCTGACGGCCGCGCAGCCGGACGGCAGCGGGCGGCGCGTGCTCCTGGAGCGCCTCTACCAAGGCCTTCAGGCGGCCTTCCGCCAGCCGAGCCTCCTGTACTACCCGTAATCCGGCTGTCCCGATGACCCAAACGGGGGATCTTTCGTCAAGATCCGCCTAGCGGGGACGACAACAGGGGCATGGGCACGGACGCCCTCAACCGTGCTGTCCCGAGGGGGGCGGCAGCGGCTGTGCTCGCCGGGCTGGCGCTGATGCTTCCCGCGGCCGAGGCGCTGGGCCGGACGGCCGAGCGGCGCCACGGCGACGGCGTGTGCGATCGCGGTACCGCGCAGGAGCGGCGTTGCACGATCCGGAGCACTCCCTCGTCAAGCCCGCTGACGCTCAGCCTGCCGAAGACGTGTCACACCCAGAACGTCCTGGCGTCCGCCTACGCGCGCGACCCGAAGACCGTTCGGCACGTCGCCGTGCGTCTTGACGGCGTGACGATCGAGACGACCTCTCCCGAGCGTCCGTTCTGGATCGGGACAGGCATCGACTGCGCGGCCCTGACCGTGGGCGACCACATCGTGACCGCCACGCTGCGCCGCCGCGACGGCACCACGGTGAAGCTGACTCGCACGCTCACTCGGCTGGCGGGACCGGCGCCCGGCATCCTCGTTGCGGAGCGAAAGCGAATCGACGGGCCATGCGTGCGGCGCCCCGGCACTCGCGCGCGGCGATGCGGGCCACCGGCGGGCTCATCGGGCCCGCTGCGGCTGAGCGTGCCGAAGACGTGCCACACCGCGAACGTCCTCGCCGCGACATCGGCGCGCCACCCAAAGACGGTGCGCCACATCGCCCTGCGTCTCGACGGGGCGACGATCGGGACGACCACGCCACAGCGGCCGTACTCCGTCGGCGTCGGGATCGACTGCGCCGAGCTTGCCCTCGGGGACCACGTGGTCAGCGCGACCCTGCGCCGCCGCGACGGCTCGGTGGTCAAGGTGACCCGCACGCTCACCCGGCTCGCGGGTCCCGAGCCCGACGACATCCGCTAGTCGAGCACGACCAGCTCGAACTCCACGCGCCCGCGCGCGGCCCGCGCGAGGCCCATCGTGTGGCGGGGCTGGCGGCGGCGGTCGGTGGGGCTGCCGGGGTTGAATATCTGGAAGCCGTCGCGCTCCTCGTGGAGGGGGATGTGCGAGTGGCCGAACACGACCGCGTCGGCGTCCGGGAAGCGCAGGCGCATCCGCTCGAGCCGCCCGCGCGCCGGCCCGGCGTCGTGGACCACCGCTATGCACGCGCCCTCCGCCTCGACGGTGCGCGCCTCCGGCAGCCGCCGTTGCAGCTCGGCGCTGTCCACGTTGCCGTGCACGGCGGCCACCGGCGGCCCCAGCGCCTCGATCTCCGCGAGCACCTCCGGCGTACTCAGGTCACCGGCGTGGATCAGGAGGTCCGCCGCCCGGATCCGCTCGACGCACCCGTCCGGCAGCCGCCGCACCCCGCGCGGCAGGTGGGTGTCCGAGACGATCGCGATCAGCACGGGGCGCGAGACTAGACTGGCCGGACACGCGCCCGTAGCTCAGTGGATAGAGCGCCGCCCTCCGGAGGCGGAAGTCGAAGGTTCGAATCCTTCCGGGCGCGCCTCGTCCTCAGAAATCCGCCGGCTCGCGCGTGACGACCGGCTTGCCGCGCTGCTCCGTCTTCGCCCGGACGTACGTGCTCCGCCGCACCGCCCGGTAGATCCGCCAGGGCCCGTCGCCGGTCACGTCGCCGATACCGTCGATCCGCCACCGGTCGGGCTGGTCCCGCCGGCCCATGACCTCGATGCCCCTGCGCACCTCGTCTTCGCCGGCGAGCTCGTCCGCGTGGGCCGTCAGGTAGACCGCCTCGACCGGCGGGCCGGCGTCGTAGACGACGATCGCCACCTCGGGCCGGACGCGGACGTTCTCCGAGTGCCTGGCGTCCGCGGCCGACATCCAGTACAGGTCGTAGCTCTCGTCCGGCACGAAGAAGACCGGGAGACCCAGGGAGCACCACCGGCGTCGGCGGTCGCAAGCGTCATGTGGATGCAGCGGTCGATCAGCGAGCGGGCGCGATCGGCGGGCGTCATCGGCTGAAACGTAGCCCTCGGCCCAGCGACTACCGTTCTCCCGATGAGGGCCTGGCTTGCGACAGCGACGGTGATGCTCGTCTCTGCGCTGGCCGCCGCGCCCGCGCACGCCGCCAAGTCCTGCCCCGAGCCCGAGGGCGACTGGCCGCGGGCCACGCCGGCCGAGGCGGGCATGGACGCGGCCAAGCTCCAGGACGCGATCGACTACGCGTCCACGCAGACGTCGTTCGCCGTGCGCGTTTACCGGCACGGCTGCCTCGTCGCCGAGGACCGGGGCGCCGCGGCCAACCGCAACCAGACCTACGAGAGCTGGTCGCTGGCGAAGTCGGTCACCTCGCTGATCTTCGGCCGCGCCATGTCGCTGGGCTACATCTCCCCCGACGACCCGGTCGGCTCCCTCCTCCCCGAGGCCGACGGCCCGCACGGCGCGATCACCATGCGGCAGCTCCTGACGATGACCAGCGGGCTGCACTGGAACGGCTTCCGCGACTACAACATCTTCACCATGCAGGACCGCGTGCGCGACGCGCTCACGCTCCCGATCGACCACCCGCCCGGCACCTACTTCGAGTACGCCCAGAGCGCGGTGGCCCTGCTGGCCGAGGCGATCGGGCGGGCCGTGGACGAGGACGTCCAGGAGTTCGCGCAGCGCGAGCTGATGGACCGCATCGGCATCCCGGAGGGGAGCTGGTACTGGCTGCGCGACTCGGCCAACCACGTGCAGGGCTTCTACGGCGTGAACATGCGCCCCGACGACTTCGGCCGGCTCGGCGAGGTCCTGCGCCGCGGCGGCATGTGGAAGGGCAAGCGGCTGCTGGCCAAGCGCTACGTCAAGGAGGCGCTCACCGCCACGAGGACCAACGGCTGCTACGGCTTCCTCATCTGGCTCAACGCGGCGGCGCCGTGCATCGGGCCGACGATCCAGGAGCGCTCGGTCTCGCAGGACCGCGACTGGCCCGACTTCCCGGCCGACATGTGGCAGTACTCCGGCCTCTTCGGCCAGCGCGTCACGACCTTCCCCTCGCTCGGGCTGATGGTCGTCCGCACCGGCCAGGACCCCGGCGTCGTGCCCGCGGGCCAGGCGAACTGGGAGCACGAGACCTACCGGCGCGTGCTGTCCGCCGTCACCGACCAGAAGGTCGAGAAGCCGCCGCCCGCGACCGGCCCCGAGGAGCCTGAGCACGACTACGGCTTCCAGACAGCCATCGCGCACCCGGAGGACTACGGCAAGGGCGTCGTCCTCTTCCAGGACCCGCTGCCGCCGGCCGGGCCGCCGCGCGCCCGCGCGGCGATCCCGCTCCAGGACGAGACCCGCGCGAGCCGCACCGGCCGGGTCCCGATCCTCCTCGTCTGCCCCGGCAACTGGCCCGCCCGCAGCGGCGCGCGCTGCGAGGGCGACGCCGGTCTCACGGGAGCGACCGGGAAGCTCGCCTACTCGATACCGGCCGGCGCGAAGCAGACGCTCCGCTTCGTGCTGAAGGCGAAGACCTTCCGCAAGCTCCGCCGCACGCGGCGGACGAACGCGAAGGTGACCACCTCGAACGGCGCGAGCGGTGGCGCCACGCCGGGCGAGGTCACCGTGGTCGTGCGCGGCCCGCGCTGAGCCGCGCGCCGTAGATTTCTCCCGGTGACGAGCGCCGTGCACGCGTACACGACCGCAGGCGGGATCGGGGTCCGCCGCACGACCGAGCGGGTCGGGATCGAGGCCGGGGTGGAGTCGATCGTCGATCGGCTCGACTCGCGGCTCGGGGTCCTGCTCGCCTCGCGCTACGAGTACCCGGGGCGCTACACGCGCTGGGACATCGGCTTCGCCGACCCGCCGCTGATGGTCACGAGCCGCGACCGGGCCTTCCGCGTCGAGGCGGTCAACGCGCGCGGGCAGGTGCTGCTGCCCGCCGTCGAGCGCGCCCTCGCCGCCACCGACGCGGTGGCGGGGCTCGAAGGAGACGACTCCGCCCTGACCGCCCGGATAGCCGAGCCCGCCGGGCGCTTCCCCGAGGAGGAGCGCAGCCGCCAGCCCTCGGTCTTCTCGGCGCTGCGCGCGATCATCGACCTCTTCCGCTCGCCCGACGACCCCCACCACGGCCTCTACGGCGCGTTCGGCTACGACCTCGCCTTCCAGTTCGAGCCGATCGAGCGGCGGCTTCGGCGCCCCGCCGACCAGCGCGACATGGTCCTGTTCGTGCCCGACGAGCTGGTGGTGGTGGACCACAACCGCCACCTGGCCGAGCGCCACTCCTACGAGTTCGAGCTCGAGGGCGCGAGCACGGCGGGCCTCCCGCGCGAGGGCCCGGAGGAGCCGTACCGCGGCACGACCGAACCCCCGCCCGCACGCAGCGACCACGAGCGCGGCGAGTTCGCCGACCTCGTGCGCAAGTCGCACGAGGCGTTCCGGCGCGGCGACCTGTTCGAGGTCGTTCCCGGCCAGACGTTCTTCGCCGCCTGCCCCGACCGGCCCTCGGAGGTCTTCCGCCGCCTGCGCGAGCGCAACCCCGCCCCGTTCGCCGCGCTGATGAACCTCGGCGAGCGCGAGTACCTCGTGGGCGCGTCGCCGGAGATGTTCGTGCGCGTGGAGGGCAGCCGGGTCGAGACCTGCCCGATCAGCGGCACGATCGCCCGCGGCGACGACGTGCTCTCGGACGCCGACCAGATCCTCGAGCTCCTGAACTCGGCCAAGGACACCGCGGAGCTGACGATGTGCACGGACGTCGACCGCAACGACAAGTCGCGCATCTGCGAGCCGGGCAGCGTGCGGATCCTCGGCCGGCGCCAGATCGAGGTCTACTCGCGGGTGATCCACACGGTGGACCACGTCGAGGGCCGCCTGCGCGAGGGCTTCGACGCGCTCGACGCCTTCCTCACCCACGCCTGGGCCGTGACCGTGACCGGCGCGCCCAAGGTGTGGGCCATGCGCTTCATCGAGGAGAACGAGCGCTCGCCGCGCGGCTGGTACGGCGGCGCGATCGGCTACGTCGGCTTCGCCGGCGGGATGAACACCGGGCTCACCCTGCGCACCAGCCGCATCAAGGACGGCGTGGCCGAGGTGCGCGCCGGGGCCACCCTGCTGATCGACTCGGACCCGGACGAGGAGGAGCGCGAGACCGAGCTCAAGGCCGCGGCCTTCCTCGACGCCCTGCGGCGCCCGCTCGACGTGAACGAGCCCCCGGCCGGCGGCGACGAGATCGACGCCCAGGCGGGCGCCGGGCGGCGGATCCTGCTGGTGGACTACGAGGACTCGTTCGTGCACACGCTGGCGAACTACCTGCGCCAGACCGGCGCGGAGGTCACGACCGTGCGTGGGGCCGACGCGGACGCCGTCGCCGAGGCGCTGGCGGAGCTCGAGCCCGACCTCGTCTTCCTCTCGCCCGGCCCGGGCACGCCGGCGGACTTCGACGTGGGCCACGCGATCGGCCTCGCGCTGGAGCGGGAGCTGCCGGTCTTCGGCGTCTGCCTGGGGCTACAGGCCCTGGTCGAGCACTTCGGCGGGAAGCTGGACCTGCTCGACTACCCCGTGCACGGCAAGTCGTCGGTGATCGACGTGCGCGGGGGCTGGACGTTCGAGGGCCTGCCGCAGCGGTTCGAGGCCGGCCGCTACCACTCGATCCACGCCGCCGAGCTGCCGCCGGAGCTGACCGTGACGGCCGAGAGCGACGACGGCGTCGTGATGGGCGTGGAGCACTCCGAGCTGCCGGTGGCGGCGGTCCAGTTCCACCCCGAGTCGCTGATGACGACCCGCCGCGACGTCGGCCTGCGGCTGATCGAGAACGTGGTCAGGCGGCTGGCTCGGGAGCGCCCTCCGTCTCGCGCTCCCAGACCTTATTCAGCTCCTGCTGGACGTAGAACACCCCGATAGGGAAGAACGCGAACATCAACACGATCGCGACGATCGGGTTGATGCTCTCCCCCGTCCCCGACCCGCGCTGAGCGGCCTGCACGCGCTCGCCGGTGTTGTAGCCGGAGACCAGGAACGGGACGAGGACGATGAACCCCGGCATCAGCGCGAAGAACGAGTTCATCGGCTTCTCGCCCAGCTCGGTGCTGCCGCGGGCGCGGCCCAGCGCGGCCAGCTCCTTGTTGATCGCGTAGTACCAGTAGAAGCCGTAGATCCCGATCGTGACCGCGTCGAGGATCGCGCTGGTGACCGGGTTGCGCAGCTTGACGGTCGCGTCGCCGCCGCGGATCTGCAGCTCAGGTGGCGCCATCGCGCTCGGATGCTCGCACATACCACTCGTAGGTAGCGGCGAGTCCGCGGTCGAGGTCCCAGGCCGGCTCCCAGCCGAGCTGGGTGCGGATGGCGGTCGAGTCGAGCTCCTGGCGGTCGGCACGGGGGCCGGCCTCGCCGCGCACGTCCGGCTCCACGTCGGCGCCGGCGGCCCGGATCAGGCGCCGGACCACCTCCAGCACCGGGACCACCTCCCCCGAGCCCGCGTTCCAGGCGGCGCCGGCGAGCTTGTCGTCGTGGAGCGACTCGGCCACCGCGAGGTAGGCGGCGACGGCGTCCTCCACGTAGACCAGCTCGCGCTCGGGGGTGCCGTCCGAGCGCAGCACCGGCGCGTCGCCGGCGACCAGCGCGCGGCACGCGTCGGGGACCAGCCGCGAGAAGCTCAGGTCGCCCCCGCCGTAGACGTTCGCCAGCCGCAGCGCCGCGACCGGCAGGCCGTGCGTGACGGCGTACGAGCGGGCGATCGTGTCAGCGGCGGCCTTGGACACGGCGTAGGGGTGCAGCGGGCGAAGAGGGTCGTCCTCGCGAAAGGGGCGCTCGAGCGGCGGGCCGTAGGCGTGCACCGACGACGCCACCACGATGCGGTCGATGTCCTCCCCCAGCTCGCGCGCGGCGCGGCAGGCCTCGAGCACCGTGTACGTGCCGCGGATGTTCGCCTCCCAGGTCGGGTACGGCGAGCGCTGCGCCACGTCCGCGATCGACTGCGAGGCCAGGTGGAAGACCGCGCGCACGCGGTACTCGTGCAGGACGCGCAGCAGCGCGGGGTAGTCGGCGATGTCGAGCTGGACTAGGTCGCAGCGCTCCTCAATGCCCTCGGAGCGGAAGCGCGAGCCGGCGTTCACGTCGCGGCGGGGGGCGATCACCCGGGCCCCCTCGTCCAGCAGCCGCTCCGCGAGCCAGGCGCCGATGAAGCCCTGCGCGCCCGTGACGAGCACGGGCAGGTCCTTCCAGCTCATGCGGCGGGGGCCGTCGGCATCGCGGCAGAGTAGCCACGCAGCCGCCGGGCCAGGAGGACGGCTACCAGCACCCAGAGCGCGATCATCGGCGCCGTGTAGACCGACCACACCGCCCACTCGGCGCTGACGTCCACGTACAGCAGGAGCAGCGGCGGCGTGGCCAGCGCCTGCACGGCCGCCGCCGCGCGCAGCTCCCCGCGGGCGAGCATGAACGGCAGGCCCCAGATCAGGTACTGGATGAAGAAGTTGACGCCGAGCAGCCAGACCGCGAGCCAGATCAGGACCGCCGCGTCGAGCGGCTCGGGCCGGAAGCGGGCGAGGACCGCCGCCGTGGCGAGCAGCCCCAGGGCCACGATCGCGCCGCCGCCTGTGTCGAGGAGGAAGTCGGTGGCCGCGTTGGGCGCGTACTCGTGGCCGGACTGCCAGAAGAGCGGCAGGTCGGGCTGGGCCAGGAGGCTGAGGCCGCCGAGGCCGGGGAAGCCGCGGTAGGTGAGGTGGTCCCAGACCGCCCTGGGGTCGTTCAGCAGGAACGGAGCGAGCGTGACCAGCGGGAGGGCGGCCGCGGCGGCCGCGAGCGTGATGGCCTCGCGGCGGTCGCGTGCGGAAGGCAGCAGGGCGAGCACCATCAGCAGCGGCACGGTCTTCACGCTCCCGCCGAGGCCGATCAGGAGGCCGGCCGCCAGCGCGCGTCGCGGGCCGCCGCGGTCCCACACGGCGAAGGCGGCCAGCGCGGGCAGGATCGCGACCGCGTCGATCTGGCCCTGGTAGCCCGCAACCCCCGCGAAGACCGGGCCGAGCGCCACCATCCCCGCGGCGGTCAGGCGGGCGCCCTCGCTCGCGCCGCGGCCGCCGAGCAGGTGCTGGACGAGCAGGGCGATGCCGAGGTCGGCGGCGATCGGACCCGCGCGCAGCAGATGCAGGAAGTCGATGCCGGTGGCGGAGGCCAGGCCGGCGAAGCCCGCGACGGCCGGGAGGTACCCGGCCGGGTAGGGCCAGCGCAGGTCCGGCACGTCGGCGTAGAAGTGCAGCGGGTCCTCGCGCAGGGCCTCGCGCACGATGGCGAACGAGGCCAGGTCCTCGGTGTTCGTGTCGGTCACGGCGGCCACGACCAGCCGCGCGGCCGTGCCCAGCGCGAGCATCAGCCACAGGACGCGACGGCCCCGTAGGCTCAGCCGCGTGGTAGCCGTGGTCACAGCGGCGGGGGGAGCGCCGCCGGCAGCAGGGGGTCGAGCGCCCGCGCGCGGGCCCAGTGCCGCTGCGCCGCGGGG
>JALZEZ010000579.1 GCA_030861775.1 Actinomycetota bacterium | reverse complement strand
GCCTCGACCAGGGCGAGCCGGCCGAGCTCGCGGTCAAGCTCGACAACTCGTGGGCGCCGCGGGTCTCCGCGCGGGGCGAGCGCGTGCTCGTCACCTGGGTCGACTTCCTCCGCTACGACTGGGACGTCTTCGCCCGCCAGTCCGAGGACGGCGGCGCGACGTTCGCCGACCAGCGCGACGTGAACGACACCCCGGCCGAGCACGAGGCCCTGAACGACTCGCCGGAGGCGGCGCTCGGCGGCACCCGGGCGTTCGTGGCCTGGACCGACTGGCGCAAGCGCGACCTGGCCACCACCCGCGAGCACCCGCAGTACGACGTCTACCTGGCCACGCCCGGCGGCAAGAACGTCCAGGTCGACCGTCACGGCGGCCGCCAGGCCTCCACCTTCGCGCCGTCGCTGTGCGCCACCCGCGCCGACGACGCGCTGGTCGCCTACCAGGACGCGAGCCGGGGCCAGAGCGACGTGTTCGTGGCCCACGTGCGCGGAGGCGCCAAGCGCGGCCCGGCCCGGCGGGTGGACGACGCCGGCGACCGCGGTGGCAACGCCTGGCGCCCGCGGCTGGGCTGCTGGGACGACCGCGTGGTGGCCGCGTGGGAGGACGAGCGCGACGGTCCCCCGCAGATCTACTCGGCGACCTCGACGGTGGCGCGAATCAGGTAGTGATCCCTCCGGCGCGCTCGTTCGTACAAGGGTCGTGCGCGACGGAACGAGAGCCCGCCTCCGAGGCCTTGTGCACGACGCCCTGGGGGTGATCGAGCGCGACCTCGGCCACGACATCTCGCTCGACGACGTGGCGCGCAGCATCGCCACCTCGCGCCGCTCCCTCCAGCGCGCGTTCGAGGGCGAGGGAATCACCTTCCGCGAGGCCGTGGCCGTGGCCCGCATGCGCAGGGCGAAGGTGCTGCTCGCCGGCGGACAGATGCCGGTGTACCGGGTGGCCGACCGGGTCGGCTACCGGTCGAAGGCCGAGTTCACCAAGGCCTTCAAGCGCTACTCGGGGATGACCCCGACCGAGTTCGTGCGCTCACACGACCTCGACGCGCGGCGTGCCGCGAGCGACGCGGAAGCTCGCGAGCCGCTCGGCAGCAGTCGAGCGGCGTAGCGCCTCGACCGCCCGGAACTCCACGCGCAGCTCGGCGGCGCTCGCCTCCACGACCCCGTAGCCGCGCCGCTTCTGGTCGTCGTACTTCAGGTGCGGGTTGACCGTGCGGAAGTTCTGCGTGGCCTGGAAGACGACCTCGGGCGGGACGTTCGTGACGGACTCCACCGACTCCGGGATCCCGAGCGAGCTGATCGAGCCGCCGACGAACTCGGTGGCCACGCTCTCGGGGCCGCGGCCGTCGGTCCCCACCTCACCCGCGAAGAAGGTGTGGATGTCGCCGGTCAGGAACGCGACGTCCTGGATCCCGCGCGCGGCCACGTGCTCCATCAGCTCGCGCCGCTCCATCCCGTAGCCGTCCCACTGGTCCTTGTTCGAGGGGCTCTCGGGACCGTTCTCGAGCGCCATGATCATCGCCTGGTTGCCGACCAGCTTCCAGCTCGCGCGCGAGCCCTCGAGGGCGGCCTTGAACCACCCCTTCTGGGCGTCGCCCAGGAACTTCCGCGGCTGCGACTCGGCCTCCGGGCAGGGGACCACGAACGTGTCGTTGCAGGGCTGGGGGTCGCGGTACTGGCGCTGGTCGAGCAGGAACAGCTCGGCGTGGGCGCCGAGCGGGATCGAGCCGTAGCGCCTGAAGCCGCCGCGCTCCGGGCGGCGGACCGGCATCGACTCGAAGAACGTCCGCAGCCCGTTGAAGCGGCGCTGCTCGTAGGGGACCCTGCGGTTCGGGGTCTGGTGGCCGCCGGTGGCGCCCGCCCAGTTGTCCTCGACCTCGTGGTCGTCCCAGACCGGGACGAACGCGTGGGCGGCGTGCATCGCGCGCAGGTCGGCGTCGGAGCGGTACAGGGCGTACTTCCGGCGGTACTCCTCGCGCGTCTCGACCTCGCCGTCGCCGTTGGCGCCGAGCCGGTCCTCGCGCGGGCCCTCGTAGTAGTTCTTCTCGTAGATGTAGTCGCCGAGGCAGAGGACGAGGTCGAGCGAGTCGTCGTCGGCGATCGTGCGGTGGGCGCCGTAGTAGCCCGACTGCCAGTCCTGACAGGAGAAGAACGCGATCCGCACGGGCTCGCGCGAGTCCGGCGGGCGGAGCGTCTGGAAGCGCCCCACGGGGCTCGACGAGTTGCGCGTGGCGAAGCGGTACCAGTAGCGCTCGCCCGGCTCGAGCCGGGCGCGC
>JALZEZ010000578.1 GCA_030861775.1 Actinomycetota bacterium | reverse complement strand
GCTGCAGTCGGCGCTGCTGCCGCCGCTGCCCGCGCGCGTCGGAGGACTCGCTGCGTCGGCCGCCTACCGGCCATCGGACGGACCGGGAGCGGGCGGTGACTTCTACGATGTCTTTTCGCTCCCCGACGGGCGCGCCGGGGCGGTCCTGGGCGACGTCGCCGGTCACGGTCGCGAGGTCATTGGGCGCACGTCGGGGCTGCGCCACACCCTGCGCGCCTACCTCGAGGCCGGACTCGAGCCCCGCGCCGCGCTCGAGCTCGCCGGTCGGGTCCTCGATCGGGACCGGCTTGCCCCGATGGCGACCGCGGTCCTCGCTGTGCACGATCCCGCGCGCGGGACCCTGACGTGGGCTAGGGGCCCGTCCAAGAACTGCCTCCGGCGGTTCGTCAGTTGAGGGAGACGGCGAAGAACCAGATCCGGACGGCTGAAGCGCCTGAGGCAAGCGCGACGCTCGTTTCGGCGCCCGTCGCCGCCCCGATGCGGGCATCTGTCGCTTCACACGGTTCCCGAGCGCCTGCAAGCGAGATCAGCGCGCCGGTGGCGGGCCCTGCAGCCCGCCCTTCGGCCGTCTCGCCGGCGTGATCGGCGAGGCGCTTCATGTTCACCGCGGCGCAGTCGACGAGCAGTTGGAGGTGGAAGAGCGGCGTGCCCCGACAGCGCGCACGGGCGAGCGTGCCCTGGCTCTTGAGCTCTGAGATCACGCCCTCGGCGTCGGCCATCCGGCGCTTGTGCGCCCACACGCCGAGCTCGGACTTGCAGCGCTCGCGGGCCAAGAGCGCCTGACGCTGAACCTCGGTTTGGGGCTCGCCGTCGCCTGGCAGCATCCTGCGCTGGGGCGGGATCAAGGCGGTCAGTCCGCGAGACTCGGCGTCGGCCCAGACGCGCTCGGCGGCGAAGCCCCGGTCGGCGCCGAGTGAGGCGAGCTCGGGGCAGTGAAAGCGGGCGCGGTCGTGTAGCCCTGCGACGGCGTCACCCTCATGGCCGTCGGCCTGTTCGCCGAGGCAGGCGACGACGCAGCGCGCCTTTCCATCGACGGCGACCTGGCCACGGTGGACGAGGTGCGGGCGCTGGCCGGGCTTTCCGCGCAGCTTGGCGTCGGGGTCGGTCTGTGAGGCAGACGTCGCGTTCGAGCTGCGGCGTCTCGGAGTCGGCCCCGAACGCGGCTCTGCGAGCGTGAGCTCTGGGCGCTCTGTCCGCTCGGGTGGCTCGGGTGGTCCCTCTCCGTCCCCGGGGACGTCGTCGCCCGCCGGTGCCGGCGCGAGCGCGAGGCTCGCGCGCAGGCTAGAGAGCGCCGCGTCGGCCTCTGTGTGAAAGCCGTCGATCGAGAGGTGGGTGCCGTCGATCAGGTCGTGCTCTTTGCAGAGGGCCACCGAGCGCGCGAACAGTCGCTCGAAGAGCCCGCCGTCGACGAAGCGCCGGGTGTGGGCGTGCGAGATGGTCTGGTGGACGGGCAGGCGATCGGCGAAGCCATAGCCGAGGAAGCGGCGCAGATCGAGTCGCATGGAGGCCACGCGCAGCAGCTCGCGCATCGAGCCGATTCCCTCGAGCGCTCCGCAGAGCATCAGCTTGACGAGCACGATCGGGTCGAGCGAGGGACGGCCCTCGTCTGAGTAGTAGGGGGCGGCGGCCTCACGCACGAACGACCAGTCGACGAGTTCGTCGAGGCGGCGGTAGCGGTCGTCTTCGGGGACGAGCTCGTCGAGGCACACCATCTCGACTTGGAGCGCCGCCGCACTCCCCTTGGCCGCTCCCATCGCCATTCCGCCGACCTCCTCGCGCGCACGTATCGGACGCACGCATCGTCTCGGGCGGCGCGGACGGCCAGGCCGACTCAGCGGGGGTTTATGGACAGGCCCCTAAGCCGCGAGAGGCACGGCCCGCGCCCTCGCCAGCGCGCACGCCAGCTTGGCGAGTATCGTCAGGTCGGCATGGAGCCGAACGCGCTCGATCCCGCGTACGCGGAGCGGCAGCAGCGCCCACTCATTCTTGAGCCTGCCGAACTCGCGCTCGACGGCAGCGCGTCCTCGGTAGAGCGCCTTCCACCGCTTCGTCTCGCGCGGGACCATGGGACGAAGGCGGTCCGCCTTGATCCACCGAGAGGCGGGGGAACACTCCCCGGCGGGGCACCGCCACTTCGCCTCTCCTCGCCGAGTGTCGGAGCCAGCGAACCGCCACTCGCCATGTTCGCAGGTCGGCGGTCCCGCCTTCCCGGCCTTGATGGCGGCGTCTCCCGGAGCGGAATGATCGGTCGGGACGCGCGATCCTCGTACTCGCCGTAGAC
>JALZEZ010000286.1 GCA_030861775.1 Actinomycetota bacterium | reverse complement strand
CGTGTGCGTCGCGGACGAGGCGCGCGCCGTGTCGGCGGCGCTGGGGCTGCGCGCGAGCCCGGGCGTGCCGGTGGTGGTCACCGTGCGCGAGGAGGACGAGGGCCTGGCCACCGCCCTGCACGCCGGCGGCGGCGTGGTCCCGTTCGGCGTGCTCACGCGCGTGATGACCTCGGACCTCGTCACCCACCGGACCACCGAGATCCTCGCCCGCGCGAAGCACGAGCAGTACGTGCGCGACGAGCGCGCCCGCGGGCGGACGCCGGAGGAGAACCCGTCGATGGTCTCCTGGCACGAGCTGAGGGAGAGCCTGCGGGAGTCGAACCGGCGCTTCGCCGAGGGCGTGGGCGAGAAGCTCCGCGCCGCGGGCTTCGCCGTGGTGCCCGCGCCGCTGGCCGACCCCGCCGCGGTCACGGCCATCCTGCCCGAGGCCCAGGTCGAGGAGCTGGCGATCGCCGAGCACGACCGCTGGTGCCGCGACCTGATCGCCGACGGCTGGCGCCACGGCCCCGGCCCGAAGGACCCCGAGCGCAAGCTGCACCCGAGCCTCGTGCCGTGGAGCGAGCTGTCCGAAGAGGATCGCGACAGGGACCGCGAGCCGGTCCGGGCGCTGCCCGAGATGCTCGCCCACGTGGGCTTCGAGCTGCGCCCTCCGGCTAGCCCTGCGACGCCGGCCGCGAAGCCACCTGCGTACCCACCGGAGCCGGCTTCAGCCGCCACGCGACCGTCCCGAACCTGATCAGGTCGCCGACCGCCAGCTCGCGCGGCTCGGTCACCTGCTCGCCGTTCACGAACGTGCCGTTGGTCGAGCCGAGGTCCTCGATCACCGGCTTCCCGCCCTCCAGGCTTATCCGGGCGTGCCGGCGCGAGACCTGCGGATCGGGCAGCAGGACGTCGCCCTCGGTGCGCCCGATCGTCATCCCGTCCTCGAGCGGGTGCTCGTCGCCCACGACCGGCTTCTCCTGCACGAACATCAGCGGGACGGCGCGCTCGCCGGTCTCCGGCTCCGGCGGCGGCACGAAGTTGCGCACGCCGCTGAGCTCGATCGCCTTGGGCACGGAGGCGCCCTCGAGCACCTTCTCGATCACCTCCCACAGGCGCTGGAAGTCGTAGCGCCAGCGGATGTCGCCGATCTCGAGCGCGTTGCGGCGCGCCAGCTTGCGCAGGTCCTCGGGCAGCTCGTCCGCGCGCGGCATCGGCGCGCCCTGCACCAGCACCGGGATCACGCGGATGTCGCGCTCGAGGCCGGTCTTCAGCTCGAGCCGGACCCAGTCGTCGGGGTCGTCGAGCCGGCGGCGGTCCTCGGCGTCGCGGGCGTCGACCCAGTCGCGCCCGATCAGCGCGATCAGGACCTCGCAGGAGCCGACCTCGCGCTCGATGTGCTCGACGAAGTCGGCCCCCGGCTCGATCGCGTCGATGTCCATGAACACCTCGTCGTCGCCGGCGAGCGCGCACAGGCTGTCGAACAGGCGCCCGGCGTAGATCGTCGTGTCGCCGCGGCGGTAGCTGATGAAGATGCGTCGCCCGGGCATCTCGGGCGCAGTCTAGGTCGGCCTACCAGTCGCTCTCGGAGTCGCGCGTGAAGACCCGCTTCTTGCTCTGGGCCGGGTACTCGCGCTGCCACACGGCGATGATGCCGCCGATGACCGCGCAGACCACCACGCCGAACACCACCCAGTCGGCCCAGCCCTCGGCGGACTGCGTGACCGCGTAGCCGCCGCCGGCGGCGACCGCCACGACGATGAGAATCTGGACCACTGCTCGGCCGCTCACTTATGCTCCCCCTCGTTGGCTCGGAGCCGATCGTAAGGCGGCCGGGACGTCGTGACAAGCCAGGGGGAGGAGCCAGATGGTCAAGACGGTCGCCGTGGGGACGGACGGCAGCGACACCGCCCAGGTCGCCGTGGACTTCGCCATGGACATGGCGGAGCGGTACGAGGCGAAGCTCATCATCGCCAGCGCGTACAAGCCGGTGTCCGAGGGCGAGCTGCGCAAGGAGAAGGCGGACGCGCCGGAGGACATCCAGTGGTCGATCAACCCGAGCCAGGAGGTCGACCAGGCACTGCGCGCCGTCGAGGAGGCCGCGAAGGAGCGCGGGCTCTCCTACGCCAGCGAGGCCCGCAACGGCGACCCGGCCGAGGTGCTCTGCGACATCGCCGAGGCGCACGGCGCGGACGTGCTCGTGGTTGGCAACAAGGGCATGCACCGCCGGCTCCTTGGGAGCGTGCCGAACACGGTCGCGCACAAGGCGCCGTGCTCGGTGGTCGTGGTCAAGACGACGTGACCGGGGCGCTGGCGGCCACCGGCCACGCGGTCGTACGGGGCCTCGTCCACCGCCAGCTCGCGCAGACGCTCTACAACATGCTGCTGCTGCGCGAGTTCCGTGGGGAGGGCCGGCGCGACGAACAGGTTCCGACGGCGTTCAGCTTCTGGGGCGACTCGACGCTCGACGGGCTGCTCCTGACGCTGCGCCCCGAGATCGAGCGGGTGGCCGGCTGCTCGCTCCTGCCGACCTACTGCTACGCGCGCGTCTACCGCCATGGCGACTCCCTCGCGCGCCACCGTGACAGGCCGGCGGCCGAGATCGCCGCGACCATCCACCTCGGCTCGAGCGGCGGCGAGCCGCCGCCGATCCGTTTCGCGCCCGACTTCGCGGTGCGGCAGGAGCCGGGCGACGGGGTGGTCTACCTGGGCTCGGAGGTGGAGCACTGGCGCGAAGCGTTCGCCGGCCAGCGGTTCGGGCAGGTCTTCGTGAACTACGTGCGGGCCGAGGGCGAGCACCGGCACCACGCGTACGACGGGCGGCACGACCAGTTCCCGGCGCCGGCCGAGCTGTCGAGGGCGTAGCGGTTGCGGGTCGCGCTGGAGGCGCCGGGCATCCTGGTGGTGGACGAGGTGCTGCCGCCGGACGCGTTCGCCGCGCTGAGCGCGGACGTGAGCCACGCCGACTACCGCTCGGTCCACTCCCGGCGCTGGGACCGCGCCTGGCGGCTCTGGGACGGCAGCCCGCTGCGCGGGGCGTCGGTCTGGTTCGACCCGGAAGGCAGGCGGCCCGGCGAGTCGCCGCACTACCCGACCGGTACCGCCGTGGACCGGTTGTTCGAGTCGATCCGCGAGCTGGCCGGGGCGCACCCCGGCATCGCTGGCTCCGAGGGGTCGGACTGGGTGGCGATGTTCCTCGCGCCGTGGCTCTACCCGGTCGGCAGCGCCCTCTCCCTGCACCACGACGCCGGCACCTACAGCGGCGCGTTCACGTTCTTCACCCACGCCCGCTGGCGGATCCACTGGGGCGGTGAGCTGATGGTCTTCGATGCCGCTCCCGCCGAGCCGCAGTCGGCCCGCGTCTCCGAGGAGGACGAGCCCGAGCCGCCCAGCGGCATCGCCACCTGCGTCTTCCCCCGCCCGAACCGCCTGGCGCTGCTCGGGCCCGACCGCCCGCACATGATCCGGCGCGTGGACACCAACGCGGGCGCGCACGTGCGCGCCAGCCTGGCCGGGTTCTTCCTGAGGCCGGAGCCGTGATGGAGTACCGGCGACTCGGGCGGGCGGGCCTGAAGGTCAGCGTGCTCTCGTACGGCACCTGGGTGACGTTCTCCGAGCAGGCCGACCCCGGGGTGGCGCGGGAGTGCCTGACGGTCGCGCGCGAGGAGGGGGTGAACTTCTTCGACACCGCCGAGGTCTACGGGCGCGGGCGGGCGGAGCTGCTCCTCGGGGCGGCCATCGAGGACCTCCGCTGGGAGCGGGCGAGCTTCGTGCTCTCGACGAAGCTGTACTGGGGGGTCCACGACCAGGTCAACCTGAGCAACACGCTCAACCGCAAGTACCTGCTCCACGCGATCGACCGCTGCCTGGAGCGCCTGCGGACGCCGTTCGTGGACCTCCTGTTCTGCCACCGGCCGGACCCGGAGACGACGGTCGAGGAGGTGGTCTGGACGATGTCGGACATCGTCGCCGCCGGGAAGGCGCACTACTGGGGCACGTCGGAGTGGAGCGCGGAGCAGATCCGCTCGGCGTACGAGGTGGCCGAGCGCCACGGGCTGCGGAAGCCGACGATGGAGCAGCCGGAGTACAGCCTCGTGGCGCGCGAGCGGGTCGAGCGCGAGTACCGGCCCCTGTGCGAAGGGCTCGGGCTCGGTCTGACGACCTGGAGCCCGCTCGCCTCGGGCCTCCTGACCGGCAAGTACGCGGGCGGCATCCCGCCCGGCAGCCGGGCCGCGCTGCCGGGCTACGAGTGGCTCCAGGCGTCGATGACCGACGCGGAGCGGTCGCGGCGGGTGGCGGCGCTCGGGGAGGTGGCCCGGGAGCTGGGCTGCACGACCGCCCAGCTCGCCATCGCCTGGTGCACGCGCAACCCGGACGTGTCCACGGTCATCCTCGGCGCGAGCAGCGCCGGGCAGCTGCGCGAGAACCTTGGTGCGCTGGCGGTGGGGCCGCGTCTGACGCCCGAGACCGCGGGCCGGATCGGCGCTCTGTTCGAACACTAAACCGCGCTTGCGCCCTCAGTGGCATTCTTATATGTTCGCGGGTCTACGACGGGGGAGGCCCAGATGGCGACTGAATTGCGGCTCACGCGGCGGGTCGACGCCTTGTTCAAGGCGTCGTCCGGAGACTTCCTGTTGCGGGAGCAGATCGTGACCGACCCCGCGCAGGTGATCTCGGAGTACGTCGAGGGGAAGAAGCTCTCGGCCGAGGAGGCGGCGGTCGCCAACCATCTCCTGTACGCCGTGCTGTCCAACAAGCGGCTGACCCAGTGGATGCGCGAGTACGCGCGGAGGCATCCCGGCTCACCCCCGTCGCGCGCGCAGTTCGCGAAGGACTTCGCAACCGCGGTGGCGGGCCACGGCGACCCCGAGGTGGTGGCCGGGCTGGTCCGCGCGGCGGCGGAGAGCAGCGACGTGTTCGTGGCCCAGGCCGACCTGATCCGGGCGATCATCGGCGCGCTGGGCGGCAGGGGGCCGATCGCGGTGACCGAGATGAGCCCGGGCGGGACGACCGAGATGAGCCCCGGTGGGACGACCGAGATGAGCCCCGGCGCGGTGTTCTCCACGGAGATGAGCCCTGGGGGCACGACCGAGATGAGCCCCGGTGGGA
>JALZEZ010000577.1 GCA_030861775.1 Actinomycetota bacterium | reverse complement strand
GTGCGCAGGCGCGCGAGGGCGCCGGCCACCGCCTCGGCGTTCGCGGCAGCCGCGGCGGAGGGGTCGAAGCCCAGCAGCGCCGGGATCCCCGCCTGCTGCGAGCGCGTCGGCACCACCTCCACCGGCTTCTCCGACAGCTCCGCCGCCCGCTCGGCGGCCATGATCACGTTCGGGTTGTTCGGCAGCAGCACCACCTCGCGCGCGGGGGTGGCGTGGATGCCCGCCAGCAGGTCGTTGGTCGAGGGGTTCATCGTCGCCCCGCCGTCGACCACGTGCGCGCCGAGCTCCTCGTACAGCGCGCGGATCCCCGGCCCGTTCACGACCGCCAGGACGCCGCAGGCCGTCTCCTCGCGAACGGCGAGCCGCTCGTCGCGCTCGGCGATCTGCTCGCGCATGTCCGCCACGTCGAGCCGCGAGACCTCCCCCGCGGAGTCGAACAGGTCCATCGCGCGATCCGGGTCGTCGGTGTGGACGTGGACCTTCAGCGTGTGCGGGTCGCCCACGACCAGCACCGAGTCGCCGATCTCCTCGAGCAGCGGCACGAAGCGCGACGGCTCCAGCCCGTCGCCGGTCACGGCGAAGTTCGTGCAGTAGCGGAAGCGGCTCGACGCGTGGCCGTGGTGCGTGTGGAGCGGCTGGGTGGGCGGCTGGTGGTGGTCGAGCTCCGGCGGGGCGTCGTCGCGCAGCGCGCCGATCACCCCGGCCATGATCACCATCAGCCCGTAGGCGCCGGCGTCCACCACGCCCGCCTCGCGCAGCACGGCGAGCTGCTCGGGCCCGCGCTCGACCGCCTCGTTCCCCGCCTCCAGCGCGCTCTCCAGCACCTGGGCGAGCAGGCGGTCCTGGTCGTCGGGGTCCACCCCCGGCCCCAGCCGCTGCGTCTCCATGTGAGCCAGGTCGTGCGCCACGCGGTGGGCCATCGCGCGCACGGCCGAGAGCATCGTGCCCTCGGCGGGCTCGCGGACGGAGCCGTAGGCGGCGTCGGCCGCGCGGGCGAGGGCGGCGCTCACGAGGATGGGGTCGATCAGCTCCCCGGGCCGGGAGGCCAGCTCCTCCGCCGCCCCGCGGACGATCTGCGAGAGGATCACGCCGCTGTTCCCGCGCGCGCCCAGCAGCGCGGCGCGGGCCACCGCCGCGACCAGCTCGTCGCGCCCGATCTCGTCTATGTCCTGGCCGTTCATCCGGTCGAGCTCCGCGAGCACCGCGCGCAGGGTCATCGCCATGTTGTCGCCCGTGTCGCCGTCGGCGACGGGGAAGACGTTCAGGTCGTTGACCTCCTGCCGCCGGCTGTCGAGCGCGGCGCATGCGCTCGCGACCGCCCGCCGGAAGCGGACCAGGCTGGGGTCTGGCATGTGCCAAGTTCTACACCCCACCGTGGACCCGTTTCAGGCCGCCCTCCGGCAGTCTGTGTGCGATGCGCACCGTCTACCTCGGAACCTCCGGCTTCGCGGTGACCGTGCTGGAGCGGCTGGCGGGCTCGCCGCACCGGCCGTCGCTGGTCGTCACGCGCCCCGACCGGCCCAAGGGCCGCGGCCGCAAGCTGCTCCCGCCGCCGGCCGCCGAGGCCGCACGGGCGCTGGGAATCGACGTGCTCCAGCCCGAGAGCGTGAACGCCGACGAGGCCCGGGCGGCGATCTCCGCCCACGAGCCCGAGACCGTCTGCATCTGCGCCTACGGGGCACTGCTCAAGGAGCCCCTGCTGTCCGAGCACCCGATGCTCAACGTGCACCCCTCGCTGCTCCCCCGCTGGCGCGGGGCCGCCCCGATCGAGCGGGCCATCGAGGCCGGCGACGAGGAGACCGGCGTCACGATCATGCGCCCGGTCGCGGAGATGGACGCGGGCCCGGTGTGCCTCGCGCGCGTGGAGCCGATCGAGCCCGAGGACGACTACGGCTCGCTGGCGCCGCGGCTGGCCTGGCTCGGGGGCGAGCTGCTGGTGGAGGCGCTCGACACCACCCCGCCGTTCGTGGAGCAGGAGGAGGCGGGCGTGACGATCGCGCCGAAGATCGGCCCGGAGGACCGCCACCTCGACCCCGCCCTCGACGCCGCGGTCGCCTGGCGCCGCGTGCGCGCCCTCAACCCGCACGTCGGAACCTACGTGGAGCTGCCCGGCGGCGAGCGGCTCGGCGTGCGCCGGGCGCGGGTGGCCGAGGACGCGCCGCCCCCACCCCCCTCCGAGCTGACCGCGCACGACGGGCGGCTGCTCTACGGCTGCGTGGACGCCGCCCTGGAGCTGCTCGAGGTGCAGCCGGCCGGCAAGCGCCCGATGGACGCCGCGGCCTACC
>JALZEZ010000576.1 GCA_030861775.1 Actinomycetota bacterium | reverse complement strand
ATCCCGAGCCGGTCGACCAGCGCGGCGCGGACCTCCCCGAACGCGCGGAGCGCGTCGGCCTGGCGCCCCTCGCGGTAGAGCGCGGTCATGAGCTGTGCCCAGAGCCGCTCGCGCAGCGGGTGCTCGCGCACCAGCGCCTGGAGATCGCCGAGCACGGCGGCGTGCCGGCCGAGTCCCAGCTCGATGTCGATCCGCTCCTCGAGCGCGTCCACGCGCTCGTCCGTGAGGCGCATGCGCTCGGTCTCGACGACGAAGTCCTCGGGCACGTCGAGCAGCGGCGAGCCTCGCCACAGCGCCAGGGCGCGGTTCAGGCCGGCCAGCGCGTCGTCGGTGGCTCCCTCCTGCCGGGCCAGGCGGGCGGCGTGCACCAGCCGCCGGAACGCGAGCGCGTCCACCGCCGTCTCGTCCACCTCGAGGACGTAGCCGGGCGGGCTGGAGCGCAGGCGGTCCGGCCCGAGGACCTTCCTCAGCCGCGAGACCTTGACCTGGAGCGCGTTCGACGGGTCCTCGGGCGGCTCGCCGTGCCCCCAGAGGCTCTCGATCAGCGCGTCGGCCGTGACCATCCGGCCCGCGGACAGCGCGAGCCGTACGAGCAGCAGGCGGTCCTTCGGGCCACGCACCCCGAAGCGCCCACGTTCGTCCTCGATCTCGAGGGGCCCCAGCAGCCGGATGCGCACCCGGTCAGCTTGCCACACCGCCTGCGCGGCGCAGCGCTGAGCGGGTGCGCGCCCGGGCGGCTACCTCAGACGTCGTCCCAATGCTCGGCGCAGTACGCGTCGCGGGCGGCGGCTCCGCCCGACCCGGGCGGGTAGGCGCCGCTCCCCACCGCAGCCGCCACGTTCGCCGCGGCGCGGGCCTCGATGTCGCGCACGATCAGCGCGCGGGCCGCGTCGTTGGGCGCCAGGGCGAGCCGCTCGGCGTCGCGCCAGGCCTGCTCGCGCCAGGCCACGATCGTCTCGAACGACAGCGCGTTGTCGAGCTCGCCGGGCTGGTCCGAGTCGTCGACCGTCGGGTCGAAGCGGCGGCTCAGCTCGGCGAAGATCGCCGGCGTCCCCTCGTAAAGGAACTTGTTGGCCGCGTCGTGGTCGTCCTTGCGGCTCACGCCCTGGTCGTCCACCAGCCCGGTCTCGTACAGCACCTGCGGTAGGTCGTTCTGGATGTGAGCGATCGTGCCCGCGATCACGTTCGCGCGGCCGCTGGTGGCGTGGTCGTCCGCGGCCTGGAAGTGGATCCGCCAGGCCGGCGGCGTCTTGCCGTTCTGGACCTGCCACGACTTCCAGGCGGCGAAGTAGTACGAGGCGAAGATCTCGTCGAAGTGGTTCACGCGCGCGCGGTCGCGGAACAGCGGCGGGTCCCAGAACAGGGTCGCCTTGTAGTTCTCGGTCGTGCGCAGGTACGTGAGCGCGAAGATCACGTTGTGGTCGCAGGAGCTCGCGAGCGGCTCGACGTGGCGGGTCATCTTCCTGATCACCGCGTCGACGCACTCCTCGCGCCCGGCCAGGCAGTCGTCCGTGCTGTTCGGGTCGAACCCGCTGGTGCCCTCCCAGTTGGTGACCCCCGGCAGCAGGTCCACGCCCGTCGGTATCGGGCTCCCCTCCTGCTGAGCCTGACTCGGCGCCGCCGCCACCAGAAGCAGCACGCACAGCGCTCCGACGATCGTCCTTCGCATCCGAGAAACCCCCCGATCTGGCGCACTCGCGCCTATTGCCCCAACACGTCATACCGCGCCGGGCCGGGGCTCAAACGCCCGCCGGCCGCTGGCGGCCCGGCCCGCCGGTCAGGTTCACGAGGATAGTCTCGCCCGCGCTCACCCCGCCGCTTCGGCAGAGCTCGTGGCGCAGGTAGTAGTTCGCGCTCCGGTGACCGCCGCCCGAGGGGTGGAGGTGGGTCCCTTCAGCGCCGAGCCGGCCGCGGCCACGGCATCGATCGTCTCCCGCGGCGCCACGTGGCCGTGGCGGTCGATGGCCGATTCCCCGGCCAGCCGCTCCTCCCACTCCACCGGCACGCCGGTGGCGTCGACGAATCGCGCCGCCGCGGCGATCTCCGGACCGATGCCGTCCCCTCGATCAGCACCACGTGAAGCGACCCCACCGGCCGTATCATCTCGCACCTCGTGCGCTCCGTCGTGATCCTCGGCAGCACCGGCTCGATCGGCCGCCAGGCGCTCGACGTGGTCGAGGCGGCGGACGACCTGCGCGTGGCCGGCCTCGCCGCCGGTCGCGGCTGGGAGGAGGTCGTGGACGCGGCCCGCCGGCACGGCGTGGAGCACGTCGCGCTGGCCGACCC